>JACQEC010000303.1 GCA_016200765.1 Chloroflexota bacterium
AGATTTCGCCGACAACGAGATTATGCCCGGCGCCCGCGAGCGCGACCGCGCCGAGCAGTTTCCCGCCGAGATCATCGCCAAGTTGGGTGCGCTGGGCTTTCTCGGCCCGACCACGCCGGAGCCATACGGGGGCATGGGCGCGGACTTTATCAGCGAGGCGATTATTTTCGAGGAAGTCGGACGCGCCGATTCATCGGTGCGCACCACTCTGTCCGTGCAGATTTCGCTGGTGCAGGTTCCGATTTTGAAGTACGGCACCGAGGAACAGAAGCAGAAGTACCTGCCGAGACTGGCGAAAGGGGAATGGCTAGGCTGCTTCGCGTTGACGGAGCCGGGCGCCGGCTCGGACGCGGCCAACCAGTCCTCGACCTGCCGCCGCGACGGCGATCATTGGATACTCAACGGCCACAAGATGTGGATCAGCAACGGCGCCAAGGCGCAGGTGGCGCTCGTCTTCGCGCAGGGCGATCCGTCCAGGCGGCATCGCGGCATCAATGCGTTTCTGGTCGAAACCGACACGCCGGGCTTTGAGGCGCACACCATACACGGCAAACTCGGCCTGCGCTCATCGAATACGGCTGAACTGGTCTTTCACGATATGCGGATTCATGATTCCCAGCGGCTGGGCGAGGTCGGGCGCGGCTTCGAGATTGCGATGTACGCGCTGGACAACGGGCGCTTCGGCGTCGCCAGCGGCTGCGTGGGCATCATTCAGGGCTGTGTGGATGCGTCGGTCAAATACGCCAAAGAGCGCCACGCCTTCAACAAGCCCATCGCCGGTTTCCAGTTAGTGCAGGAACTGATCGCCGATTCGTACCTCGATCTGGAGGCGGCGCGCCTGCTGGTTTACCGCGCGGGCGCGAAGAAAAACACCGGCGACCCGGCGCACATCGAAACCTCGCTCGCCAAATGGTACGCCAGCGAAGCCGCGGTGCGCGCCGCGCTCAACGCGATACAGGTACATGGCGGCTACGGCTATTCAGATGAGTATCCGGTTGAGCGATACCTGCGCGACGCGAAGGTGGCGACGCTGTACGAAGGCACAACCCAGATCCAAAAACTGATTATCGGACGGCACCTGACGGGCATCTCGGCCTTTGTCTAACGACGGGGGACGCGCCCCTTACGCCGGTTCCACCACGACCGCCGTCCCGTAGCACAGCACCTCGGTCATGTTTTCGGCTAGCTCGGTGGCGTCGTAGCGCACGCCGACGATGGCGTTCGCGCCGTGCTCGCGCGCGTGCTGTGTCATCAGGTCGAACGCCTCCTGACGCGCTTCCTCGCAGACCTCGACGTACAGCGTGATCTTGCCGCCGACCAGCGATTGCAATCCCGCGCCAATCTGCCCGATGACACTGCGCGAGCGAACCGTGATGCCGCGCACGATGCCCAGATACTTGACGATCCGGTAGCCTTCAAAGCCAAACGTGGTCGTGACCATGAGGTTGCTCATATCACCTTCAGCTCCTTCAATGCCCCGATCTGCTCGTCGCTGTAGCCTAAACTGCGCAAGATCGCGCCGGTGTGCTGGCCGTATTCGGGCGACGGCTCCAGGCGCGGCTCCGGCGCGTCGCTCAACTTGAGCGGCGAGGCGATTTCCTTTATCTTGCCGACATGGGGTTGCTCGACCTCGACCATCATGCGGCGATGGCGGATTTGTGGGTCGCCGGCGGCCTCGCGCGCCGTCAGCACCGGCTCGGTGCACACGTCGGCGTCGGCAAAGAACTCTAGCCACTCAGCGCGCGGCTTCGTCTGGAACAGCGCGCGCAGTCCGGCAAAGGTCGGCTCGGCTTCCGGGCCGGTGTCCCGCTGGCGCGCGATCCAGTCCTCGCGCTGAACCATCCGGCAAAACGTGACCCAGAACTGCGGCTCCAGCGCGCCCAGCGAAATCCATTGGCCGTCCCTGCACTCGTAGATGTTATAGCAGGGCATCGCGCCGCCGAGGTGCAGTTCGCCGCGCCCCGGCGCGGTGCCGTCGAACCAGTAGCGCGGGAGCAGCGAGAGCAGCCACGGCCAGACGCCGTCCATCATGCTGATGTCCACAAACTGCCCGCGCCCGGTGGTGGCGCGCGCGACGACCGCGCTCAGCACGCCGATGGCCGCCAGATACGCGCCGGTCAAGTCCGCGATTTGCACCGGCGGCATCATCGGCTCGCCGCCGCGTTTGCCGAATAGGTCAAGCAGTCCGGCGCGCGCGATGTAGTTGAGGTCGTGGCCGGCGCGCTCCTTGTATGGCCCGTCCTGCCCGTAGCCGCTGATGGCGCAGTAGATGATGCGCGGGTTGATGGCGCTCATCGCATCGTAGCCCACGCCCAGTTTGTCCAGCCGGCCGGGGCGGAAGCTTTCCAGCACCACATCGGCGGTCTGCACCAGTTTGCCAAAGACCTCTTTGCCCTCTTTGGGCTTCAGGTTGAGGCGGAGGCTCTGTTTGTTGCGATTGAGCGCCATGAAGAACAGGCTTTGCGTCTCGGCGAGACGCGGTGATTGCCAGCGCAGGTAGTCGCCGAGCGAGGTATCTTCCACTTTGATCACTTCGGCGCCGAGGTCGGCCAGCATCAGCGAACAGAACGGGCCGGGCAGCAGGCGGGTCAGGTCGAGAATACGGATATTGGCGAGGGGGCGCATAGATCTCCTCGTGAAGTGGGATCGCGAAGGCGTGAACGGCGATGCGCGTACGACGCATCACATCAACAGCCTTGCGACCGATTATAGAAGTAAAGCGTTTGTTTGCGAAATAAGGGCATGATATAATCGCGCCTCGACAGGGACACTTGCATACAATCCATCCTATTGTATAATCGCCTTTAGACACCCTCAAGGAGCACGCTTTGCAGAACATTTTGGTCACGGGCGGCGCAGGATTCATCGGCTCGAATTTCGCGCGCTACCTGCTGGGCCGCTACCCCCATTATCGCGTGGTCGTCTTTGACAAATTGACCTACGCCGGCCGCATGGAAAACCTGCTGGACGTGGACGACGACCCGCGCTTCGTCTTTGTGCGCGGTGACATCTGTGACGCCGCGGCGGTCGAGCGCGCCATGCGCCAATACCAGATTGACGCGATTGTCAACTTCGCCGCCGAATCGCACGTGGATCGCTCTATTTTGGATGCGGATGCGTTCGTCAGGACGGATGTCGTCGGCGCGCATGTCTTGCTTGAAGCGGCGAAGACGTTCAAGGTCGAACGATTCCACCAGATTTCAACCGACGAAGTGTACGGCGATATACCGGTCGGCTATTCTAAAGAAACCGACCCGTTCGAGCCGAACTCACCCTATTCGGCCAGCAAGGCCTCCGCGGAATTGCTCATCCGCTCGTATTACAAGACCTACGAACTACCCGTGGTCATCACGCGCGGCTCAAACACCTTTGGCCCGTATCAGTATCCTGAAAAACTGCTCTCGCTGTTCATCACCAA
>JACQEC010000304.1 GCA_016200765.1 Chloroflexota bacterium
ACCGCCGCGGCCGGCGCGGCGATGGCAGTCTCGATTCTGGCCGGCCACCCCCAGACGGCCATCTACGTGTTTTATATGGCCATCGCCTATTGGATTTACCGGACGCGCGGCCTGAGCCTGTCGAAGGGGCGCGGCGCAGTCTGCCCTTTGTCCTCCATCCTGCGCCACCCCTTGCTGTATCTCATCGTCTTCGTCTTCTTCGCGCTGGGACTCTCGGCCATCCAATGGCTGCCCACGTTGGAGTTCACCCGCTTCTCCACGCGCGCGCAGGTGAACTATGCGTTCACCTCACACGGCTTTGCCCCGTATGAGATCGTCACATTGCTCATTCCCGGCTATCTCGGTGGGTCGCCGCTCTATATCGGCATTATCCCGATGCTGTTGGCGGTTGCGGCTTTTGACGATCGCGCGGGGGCGAAGCCGCACGCGGGCGGCCTGCTCGTTGACGCGGTGATGCGGGCGCGCGGCTTCGCCCCTACTGCGGCCTTCTTCTGGCTGTTGACCGCTTTCGTCGCGCTGTTGCTGTCGTTCGGCGATGCGTTGTTTGCGTACCCGTTGGCGTACCTGTTCGCGCCCGGCTTCGCGCAGGTGCGCGATCAGGAGCGCATCGCCCTCTTGTGGTCGTTCGCGCTGGCAATGCTCGCGGCGCTCGGCGCGGCGCGGCTGGGGCGGCCCTTTTCACGCGCGGCGCGCGTTCGGCTGGCCGGTGTGGAGAGACGGCTGGGCGGGCTGACCGCCGGGCTGGTCGCGCTGATTGCGCTCGCCTATGGGGGCATGTTGGCGAGCGCGGATCAGAAGGTCAATCTGTTCCCCGGCGCGCTGCGCCAATTGGTGCCCGCATTCTTCTGGCTAGCGGCGGCGTGGGGGCTGTGGCGCTTGCGCCTGCATGTGGCCGTCTCGCGGCGATGGCTGATGATCGCAACGCTTGGCCTCATCGGCTTGAACCTGTTCAGCGTCAATGCGCCATCTCACTTCCAGCAGCCAACCCCGTCGGATTATTATCCCGAAACGACGCTGGTACAGACCTTGCGCGCCGAACTGAAGGCGCACCCGCTGGCGCGTGTGGCGAGCGAAGGTCTGCTGCCCGGCGCGCACAACGCCGGGGCCGATTTCGACTTTCAAGAAATCACCGGCAATGACCCGCTTCAGTTGGCGGAGACCGCGCAGTTTGACCGGACCATGCAGGAACTGCGCAAGTGGCAACTGCTGGGGGTGCGCTACATCATTACCCGCCGGGAGATCGCGCATGGCGCGTTTTCGCTCGTGGCGAGCGAGGGCGAGGCACATCTCTATCGCAATGCCGAGGCGCTCCCGCGCGCCTGGCTCGTTCACGCAGTAGAGGTTGTTCCCGCCGATGTGTATGGTGTGCTGAATCGTCCCGATTTCGACCCGGCACAGGTCGTCGCGCTGAACGCCGAACCGCCCATCGCCCTGCCCGCGAGCGCGCCTGCCGCTTCGCCGGTCGAGGTGGCGGCCTATGCGCCGGGGCGGTTGTCTCTGCGCGCGCGCGCGGCGGCTAACGGCCTGCTGGTCATCGGCGAGGTCTATTACCCCGGCTGGCAGGCCGTGGTAGATGGTCAGCGCGCGCCGCTCCTGCGCGCCGACAGCATCCTGATGGCGGTGCCGCTTTCCGCTGGCCCGCATCAAGTGGAATTGACTTTTGAGCCTGATTCAGTGAAAATAGGCGGGCTGATTTCCGGTCTGACCCTGCTGGCGTGGCTGGTCATCATCGCCCGCAGTGGAATACTTACCCTTCCACGACACCGCACACCAATTCGCTGAGATGACTCCGCACCCCGTCGCCACTTACACGCCCTCTCCCTGTAAGGGAGAGGGGTAGGGGTGAGGGTTTTCTTTGGCATACCACAAAGTGGTCAATCAACATGCGCCCTTACCTCTTCCTCCTCATCTTCGTTTTGCTCGCCTTGTTTTCCGCCGCGCCCGCCCACGCCGGGTGTGATGCGTGCGCCCTGCGCGCCGCCCAGTTCTGGGCCGCGGTTGAAGCCGACATCAGCGGCACCTCGCCCGCGCTGGCCGACTATCTGATGCGCCACGAGATCAAGACCGTCAGCGCGGCCACGCCAACCTATTACCTGACGCCCGACTGCGGCGCGCATCCGGCTCAATTAGAGGAGACGCTCAACATCGCGCGCGACCTGAAAGTGCACATGACCGTCTTCTTGATGGGTAGTATGATTGACCGCTGGCCCGACGACTCGCGCGCGCTGTTACGCCGTCTGGTGGATGAGGGACACGAACTGGCTTTGCACTCCTACAGCCATCGCCGCTTTGTGGATATGCCGCACGAGGAACTGTACGACGAGGTGGTACGCAACTGGGCGCTGATTGATTGGGCGCTCGGC
>JACQEC010000039.1 GCA_016200765.1 Chloroflexota bacterium
CAGTTGAGCCTCTTTCAAATCGGCTGGCGCAAACTGCAACGCGCCGTCAGCGCGGGACGCTTCCCCACTTTCACGCTCCGCATCCGTCCGATGCGTCTCGCCGTCGTATTCGTTAAAAACCGAAAGTGTTAGTTACTCAGACTGCTTGATTGCGGCCACAGCAGTCGGACGCGGCTTACGTCTGGCCACGCTCAACCTCAAACATTTTTCGATTCTGCCCGGTTTGTATGCGGAGAAACCGTATTGAGCAGAGAACGATTGATCGTATTTGGCGGGCTATGCGTTATGAGCGGATGGGGCCGCGGGCGCCGTGTCGGACCTGCGACTGGCTCAGGCCCCACCATACTCGTGGATAAGGCAGCGCGCATGAAAAATTGTCCCCCTCTCTGCGGTCACGCAGAGAGGGGGATGGGGGGGGAGGGAGACTTGTCGGGAAGCAGGGCGAGCGCAGACCCGCCCCATACATAGATGGCGACGGCTGTTTACAATTTGGAGTAGACCAGGTTGGCAATGGAGGCGGTGGTGTTAAGGTAGTCCTTGCTCACTTCGTGTCCCTGCAATTCGATCTTGAACTGATCCTCAAGGAACAAGGCCAGGTTCAGAGCGCCGAGCGAATCCACAATGCCGCCGGTAATCAGCGGGGTCGAACTGGTCAGTTCCCCCGGCTTGGCGCCAGACAGACATTCTTTCAGGATGTACTGCGTGACGGCCTGCTCAATCTCTTTAATCGTCATTTTCTCTTCGCCTCCAGTGATGATAGATGAAACCGCTGTCCCTGCATCGCGCCTGCAGCCTGCTCAGGCCGCGCCTCGGCCTCGGCCCGCCATTGCGCCGAGGATAACAACTGACGGTTACACGGCCAGCGATTGGACCGGCGTCGTCTTGTCGGCCACGAAGGCCTCGCCGTCGCCCTCCGGGATCAACCCGGCCTCAACGGCGATGCGGCGCAGGTGCCCGGGGCGATGAACCATCGTCGCCGCCGAGAAGAGCAGTTCCACCTCGTTAGGCGGCAGAGCCTTGGCGATGGACTTCACGAGCTCCAGATCCGTGCCTTCAGCCCCGAAATCCCCAAAGATCAGCAGGCGGGCAAAACTGTAGTATTGAACCACTTTGTCCCTGAATAATTGATCGTAGAACGGTTTACGCTGTGGCTTCTTGAGCGAGGCTTTGACCGCCCAAGCGCAAAGCGCCGCGTGATACATGGCCGTCGTCACGCCGGTCGAGAAGATGGGGTCGAGGAAAGCCGCCGCGTCGCCGATACAGTAGAAATGATCCCCGACAATTCTCTCGGAGTAGTAGGAATAATCAGGTCGGGCGAAGAACGAGTCTTCAATGTAGGTCGCCGGCGCCAGCAGGTCCTTGAGGACGGGGATCGAAGCGCAGGTGTCGCGGAAGTATTGCTCCTGCCCCTTTTTGCCCACGCCTTTTTCGCGGGCGGTGTAGAGAATCAAGCCGACGCTGGTACTCTCGCGCAGGATGATGTGCCAGGCCCAGCCCTCGTCAAACGAGGTCACGTACGTGACCGGCTTGACGGCCCTGACACGATCGGCGCTGTAGATTTTCTGATCCGCGCCGATAAAGCTCGCGTTTCGATAGTAGCCCCACAGCGACACAAAGCGATCCTTCTGCTGGTGCAGTTTACGGCACTGGAACTGGCCGGCTAACAGAGCGTTAAAACCGGTGGCGTCAATCACGGTCTTGCAGTCAACGCGCCCCGGCCGGCTGTCGCCGTTCCGCCGGTCGTCGTACAGAACCGCCGGCCCGCGCGGGTCGGTAAAATCTACAGACCTGACCACCACTTCTTCCCAGATGCGAACGCCCTGTTCGGCCGCATGTTCCAGCAAGAGATAATCGAAGCGGTCGCGCTCGATGTGCAGCCCGCCGCGTCCCGGGTAGCCGAAATCGGAAAACTTCAATTGGCGCATGTCTCCGTCCCAGGAAACGATGCCGCCGGCTTTGGCAATGAAACCCTCATCCAAGATTTTCTGCGTGAAGCCGAGCTGGTCGGCAAAGTGCCAGAAATGCGGAATGAGGCTCTCGCCCACCTGCGGGCGCGGGTGCTTCGCCTTCTCCAGCAGGATGACGTCAAGCCCTTCGCGGGCCAGCAAGGTCGCTACACTGCCG
>JACQEC010000321.1 GCA_016200765.1 Chloroflexota bacterium
GCACCAGTATCCGCACTACCCCGGCACCGGCCACTGGCGTGAGACCGGCAAAGGCGAGGGCGTTGGCACGACCCTCAATGTGCCCCTGCCGCCGGGCGTCGGCGACCGGGGCTACCAGTATGCCTTTGATGAATTGATCCGCCCCTACGCCGAGCGTTTTCGCCCGCAGATGATTTTCCTGTCGGCAGGCTTTGACGCTCACCACCTCGACCCGCTGGCGCACATGTTGCTCTCGGTGGCGGGCTACACCTCATTGACGCGCTCACTCCGCCGGATGGCCGAGGAGTGCTGTGGCGGCAAACTGGCGGTCGTGCTGGAAGGCGGCTACGACCTTGACGCGCTGGCGCAAGGCGCGCTGGCCGTCTGCCGCGTATTGCTCGGCGACGCCGATATTCCCGACCCGCTCGGCCCGCCCAACCCGGCCGATGAGCAGGAGATTGACGGCTACATCATGCAGTTGAAAGCGTTTCATCTGCTGGCGTAACAGCCGGACGATGCTACGCTTCGCGGGACTTCCGATTCATTCGGGCATGGGTTGTTCTTGTCCGGCTGAAGCCTGCCCTCCAAATGCAACCTCCAAGCCGATATAGCACACGAGGAAAACCGATATGAAAGACGACGGGCGCTACATTCCCGCGCTGGGACTCCGACAACTGACCCCGCTGTACGACCCGGTGCTACGCTGGGTGATGCGCGAGGACACATTCAAACGCGCTCTCGTGCGTCAGGCGGGCATTCAGGCTGGACAGCGCGTGCTCGACCTCGGCTGTGGCACGGGCACCCTGACCGTCCTGATCAAGCAAGCGCATCCGCGCGCCGAGGTGGTGGGACTGGACGGCGACGCGCAGGTGCTGGAACTGGCGCGGCACAAATCAGCACAGGCCGGCGTGGAGATTGTCTTTGACGTCGGTATGGCTTTTGAGTTGCCGTACCCTGACCATTCCTTCGACCGCGTGTTGTCCAGCCTGCTCATGCATCACCTGAACACCCAAAACAAACAGCGCACCCTGCGCGAGTCCCGGCGCGTACTGCGCCCCGGCGGCGAACTGCACGTCGTAGATTTTGGCCGGCCGAGCAATCCACTGGCCTATCTGATTTCGCTCGTCATGCGCCGGCTGGAAGAGACCACTGACAATATCAAGGGCTTGTTGCCGCAGATGATGCGCGAGGCCGGCTTCGCCCGCGTCGCCGAGACGGCTCATTACACGACCGCCTTCGGCATGCTAGCGCTCTACCGGGCGCAGAGATAGGCCGCTGTCCATATCTCGTAAGGGTGTGCTATAATCTCGACATGCTCAAGCGCCTCTGCTGGTTCTCACTCGCTCTCGCCATCATCGCTCTCGCCGCCGGCCGCGAAGCCCACGCGCAGGCCGCATCACGCGTGACAGTGGCCTCGGTGGATGGGCCGATTGTGGCGGTCGTCGCCGACTACCTTGACCGCGCCATCAAGGTCGCCGAGCAGGATGGCTCAAGCGCGCTGGTGCTGGAGCTGAACACGCCCGGCGGCGATGTCAACACCACCTTGCGGATTATCCAGCGCTTTGGCGCCTCGCGCGTGCCGATCATCGTCTATGTCGCGCCGCGCCGCGGCGAAGCGTTCAGCGCGGGCACGTTGATCACACTGGGCGGCCATCTCGCCGCGATGTCGCCGGAGACGAAGATCGGCGCGGCCAAGCCGATCAGCGGCAGTGGCGAAAATCTGGATAGCGATTCGCGCGACAAGGCGGTGAGCGCGTTGCGCGCTACTGTGCGCACGCTGACGCGCAACCGCAGTGCGCAGGCGATAGACTGGGCCGAGAAGACCATCACCGAGGCGGTAGCGGCCACCGAGGAGGAGGCGCTAAAACTGGGGGCGATTGACCTCATCGCCACCGACCTGAACGACCTGCTCGCCAAGGTGGACGGGCGCACTGTGGCCGTCAATGGTGCGGAGGTTGTGCTCCATACCAAGCTGGCGGAGATTCGGCCCGTGGACTTGACGCTCGGCGAAAGCCTGCTGTTGATCCTCGTCAGCCCCAACGTCGCCGCCATTCTCCTGTTCATCGCCATCAACGGCCTGCTGATCGAATGGCAAGCGCCGGGTGTCGGGGTCGGCGGCATCATCGGCGCGATTGCGTTCATCCTCTTCCTCTATGCCGCAGGCACACTGCCGGTCAACCTGACAGGACTGGTCTTCGTCGGGCTGGCGGCGGTATTGTTCATTTTTGACTTGACCTCCACGCAGCATGGCGTTCTCACGGCGGGCGGCATTGCCTCCTTTGTGATTGGCGCGCTCATCCTCTTTGAGCCGTCGTACATACCGGTCTCATTTGGGCTGGTGGCTGGCATGGGCCTGACGATGGGCGGCCTGTTCGCGTTTGGCTTCCGCAAAGCCTATCAGGCCCGCCGCCTGAAGCCGGCCACCGGCACACAGTCGCTGATTGGCCGCGTCGCCCTGGCGCGCACCGACCTGACCCCCGATGGCCACGTGTTCGTCGAGGGCGAACGCTGGGAGGCCATTTCCGAGAGCGGCCCGGTCAGCGCCGGTGAGAAGATCGTCATTACTGCGGTAGATGGCTTGAGGCTAAGGGTCAAGAAGATTCAACGGATTGAGATAACGGATTAACGGATGGGAGCGCGGCCCCCGATCCAGTCGGGGGGCGTGGTCTGCGGCATGGAGCGCCCGCCTTCGGCTGACCAGCCCTCCCCAATAAAACGCATCAAATCCGTTAATCCGTTATTCTAATCCGTTGAAGGAGCCTTGAACGATGTCCATAATCGAAGACGTTCTCGCGCGTGAGGTGCTGGATTCGCGCGGCAACCCGGCGGTCGAGGTTGAAGTAACCCTCGCCGACGGAGCGCTGGGCCGCGCGATGGTGCCATCGGGCGCGTCCACCGGCGCGCATGAGGCGCTGGAATTGCGTGACGGCGACAAGAAGCGCTATGGCGGCAAGGGCGTCCTGCAAGCGGTCGCGCACGTCAATGGGGACATCGCCGAGGTCGTCGTGGGC
>JACQEC010000325.1 GCA_016200765.1 Chloroflexota bacterium
GAGGCTCGCGCCGAACCTCGGCCAGAAGTCGCCGCCCTGCGTGCGCGCCCATACCCCCAGCGGCTCGGTCAGCGTGGGCACGAACTGCCGCAGGAGCAGATAGACGGCCATCACCAGCGGCACAAGCCTCACCCCTAACCCTTCTCGCAAGAAGGGGCGAGCGGGGAATAGCAGAGCGGCCGCGGCCAGCGCGGCGAGCATTCCGGCCAGCATCACCAGCCACGCCTGAAAATCCAGCACCGGCAGGGCCATGAACGGCTGGCCGATCAGGTCGCCAAAGGCATTGGCGAGGAACGGCAGGCGCTGGTCGTAGCCGAGCGTCAGCCAAGTGAGCATCATCCCGACCAGCGTCCCGCCCGCGAACAGGGCCAGCCGGGCCGCCCGCGCCCGCGCGCTCGCCGCGGCCGCGTAATACGCCAGCGCGACATAAATCACGATGACGATGATGGTGGGCGCTTTGATGAACGCGATGATGTAGCCGATGCCGAGGATCGTGCCGGGCACCGCGCCGCCCAGCGTCGAGCCGAAGTCCAGCAACTCTTTGCCGCTGAACCGCTTGCGCACGACCAGATACGCAACCACCATGCCCGCGACACCCGCGATGGGTGTGGCGACTGCCGAGAGGAACGTCGTGTCGAGTATCGCCTTCAGGCCGCGCTGGAAGACGTTGCCGTAATGGCGCAGGTCGAGCGTGTAGTCAATGCCCCACACCCGTGTAATCGAACCGGCGAAGATAGAGCCGTAGAGCGCCAGCACGAGCAGGAGCAGGAGCGACGACAGCCCGATGAAGAGCGCGCGGATGACCGGCTCCTTGACAAACACGCTGGTACTGCCGCCGGTTGGCTTGCCGGTCACGGCGATATAGGAACGGCGCGAGACCCAGTAGCGCTGGATCAGGAACACGGTCAGCGTCGGCAAGAGCAAGGCCAGCGACAGCGCCGCGCCCTTCTGCTGATCGAACTCGCCGTTGACGGCGATCCAGATTTGCGCCGAGAGCACGGTGGTGTTGCCGGCGATGAACAGCGGGTTGGCCAGATCGGCCAGCGACTCGACGAACATCAGCAGGAACGAGGCGGCGATGCCGGGCGTGAGCAGGGGCAGGGTGACCGTGCGGAAGATGTGCCACTTCGACGCGCCGAGGCTGAGCGCGGCTTCTTCCATCGAAGGCTCGATGCGCTCCAACAGGCCGCGGATGATCAGATAGGCAATCGAGAAGAAGGTGATGGTCTGCACGAAGACGAGGCCGTGCAGACCATAGGGACTGTAGTCAATGCCGAGGATCTGGCGCGTCACGAACCCATTGCGCCCGAAGAGCAGGATGGTGGCGACGGCGATGGCAAACGGCGGCGAGATGGTCGGCAGAAGGATCAGCGCATGGACGAAGCGCTTGAACGGGATGTCGCAGCGCACGACGGTATAGGCGAGCAGGAAGCCGAGCGCCGTCGCGCCGGTGGCGGTATAGACGCCCATCTGCACGGTATCCCAGAAGACAGCGCGATACTGCGGGCCATACTGCGCGTCGAGGTAGCGGCGGAAGAACTCGACGCTGAACCGGTCGTCGAGCGTGAAGAAACCCTGATAGGCCACGCGCGCCAGCGGCCAGAGGATGAACGCGAAGATGAACGCGCCGCTCGCCAGCAGGCCGATCAGCAACGTCGGGTCCTGCGCGATCAGACGGATGTCTTGCGCTCTCGCGCGCATTCGCGGCGTGAAGTTCCGAGCGAGAAGTTCCGAAACGCGGCGGGAAAGCGCGCCGGGCTTAAAGGTCGCTGTGGTCATCGGTTATCACCAGCATTGCTCTGGCGCCATGCCACGTAATTTGCAATCGCGGCTTCCATCCCGACATCCTTGCGCGCGCGCTCCGATAGATACCATTTGTGCTCCAACACCTCGCAATACAGTTCGGGGATGTCCGTGGCCGAATCAATCAGCGGGGTCAGCTGCTTGAGCGCCGGGGAATAGACCTCATCCAGCCAGCGGAACGCGGCGTTGCTGGTCGGCACGCTGCGGTTCAGACTGCGCGCGAGCGACGCCCTGAACTCAAAAATGTCGTGGATCACCTGCCGAGCCTGCACGTCGCTGGCGATAATGCCGGTCAGGCTGTGCAGTTGGCGGCTGTGGTAGTCGCGGTCGGTCACAATGGTGCGCATCCGCAGGCGGCTGCCGTCGGCGGTGGGAACCAATTCTACTTCGTCCACCGAGAAGCCCATATCGTTCAGCGCGCGGATGCGCTCGCGAATGTGGTAATGCTCGCCGGGCTGGATCAGTTCTTCGCGGTTGATCTCCTTCCACAGGCGCTGGTAGCGCCGGATAATCGCTCGGCCGGTTTCATAAACGGCGACATCCTCCGGCAGTTCCAGCATGGCCGCGAGATCGGCCAGTTCGCCGGTGACGTTTTCGTCTAAAATCTCCAGGTCCTGCATCCGCTGGCCGTCGGAGAGCAACTCGTGAACCTCCGACGTTTCGGCATCCACCACGTACGCCTGCAAAGCGTCCGCGTCGCGGCGGAAGAGCGTGTTCGAGAGCGAGCAGTCGCCCCAGTAGAAACCCGACAGGTGCAAGCGCACCAGCAGGCTCGCCATGGTGCCCATCAGTCTCCGGCGGTAGCGTTCGAGGCGGCGCTGCATAAACAGACTGCGGTAGGGCAGTGAGGCGTCGAGGTAGCGGGTAATCAGCAGGCTCACCGCCTCGCCGCCCGCGCGCTCTGCCAGCACATGGCCGACGGGTGCCACCGCCGGCAAGCGGCGAGCCTCCAGCTCGCGCAGGAGGTTATATTCCCGCTCGCCAATCTCCTCCGGCAGTTCCTTAACGGCGTAGATGGCGTCGTCATAGCAGACGAAGACGACCTCATGGCGCGAGAGGCCACGCTGTACCTGCGTCACCCGGGCGGTGTGCGCGCTCCAGTCAGCCAGCGGTTGAGCCCATGGCAGGTCGAGGAAATCGGGATGCCCCGGCCTGATCTGAACACGGCGCAGGCTGGTATCGAGAGAAGGGGTGGTCATGGGTATCGGTGCGAAACGTCTATCAGGCCCGCCTTTAGCCCAATGGCATTAAGTTAAGCATTGTGCGATGGCCCAAGCGGCTAGGTTGCCCGATTGAAGCCCAGAAAACGCCTTTGTCTGGTTACCTTGCGAGTTGGCATGATCGTTAACTTAATGCTATTGGCCTTTAGCC
>JACQEC010000326.1 GCA_016200765.1 Chloroflexota bacterium
CAACCATACGCGCGCCAGCGCATCTCCAACGCCTGCTTGAAATGTTCACCGCCGAGAGCGCAGAGCATAATTTTAGATTTGAGATTGTTGATTTGAGATTGGCACGCTGCGCGAAAAATCTAAAATCTGAAATCAAAAATGATTCGGCGCTCTCGGCGGTAAGAAACTGACCCTCATCGCAAGCGTTGGTGGGTCAGCAAGGGCTGCTTGAAAAGGATGATATGCTCTACCCCAAAATCCTCGCGCTGGCGACCGGCGTGCCCGCACACCGCTACACCCAGATGGAAATCTATGAACGGTTTCTCGCTCCGCACCTCGGCGCGAACCGCCGCGCGCGCGCCATTTTCGGGCGCGCCGGCATCAAACAGCGCTTCACAGCCGTTGAGGGAGCGTACCACGAAATCACGCGCGGCACCGAGGAGCGCAACCT
Organism: Chloroflexota bacterium; assembly: GCA_016200765.1. Classification (GTDB taxonomy): domain Bacteria; phylum Chloroflexota; class Anaerolineae; order JACRMK01; family JACRMK01; genus JACQEC01. The sequence goes on from JACQEC010000326.1 coordinate 431, forward strand.
CCGCTACATGCAGGACGCGATCCCGCTGGGCGAGCAGACCATCTGCAAGACACTTCAGCAGGCCGACCTCGCGCCGGGCGCGCTTGACGACTTGACGGTAGCCTCCTGCACCGGCTTCGACATCCCCGGCCTTGACCTGCATCTGGCGGGTCGTCTGGCGATGCGGCCTGACCTCAACCGCACCTGTATTCTGGGGATGGGCTGCTACGCGGCTTTCCCCGCATTGCGGCGCGCGCGCGACGCCGTGATGGCCGCGCAGACGACACAACCCGCGCGCCGCGCGCTCGCGCTATGCGTTGAACTGTGCTCTCTACACTTTCAGAACCGCGATGACACCGAGAACGTGGTCGTATCGGCGCTGTTCGGCGACGGCGCGGCGGCGGCGCTGGTAGGCTTCGACGAGCAGAGCGCGGGGCCGCAGGTGGTGGACCTGCTGACGCAGTGTGATTACTCAACCTTTGAGCACATGGCCTTTCACGTCACCGACCACGGCTTTCAGATGGAGTTGTCGTCGTATGTGCCGGCCCTGCTCGGCGCGGCGGTTGAGCCGTTTGTGGATACCCTGCTGGCGCGCAATGGCCTGCGCCGCGAGGACGTTCGCTTCTGGGGCGTCCACCCCGGCGGGCTGAAGATCATGGAACATATCGAGCGGCAGTTGGGCCTCAAGCCGGACGACCTGCGGTTCGCGCGCGCGGTCCTGCGCGACTACGGCAACATGTCGTCGCCGACCGTGCTGTTTGTGCTCGACGAGATCCAGCGCAATGGACGACCGCAAGCGGGCGACCATGCGGTGCTGATGGCCTTCGGGCCGGGGTTGACGATGGAATCGTGTCTCCTGCGGTGGTAGGCTATTAGCCGATGGCACGCCCACACGCCGCCACACAGTTCGCCCAATGGGCGCGGGGATGAGAACCTTCGACTTTCGACAGGTTCTGCGATTTCCAGTTGCGCCCGCCCGATCACTCACGCTATACTATAGCCATCCCATGACATTGGCGAGAGAATGATGAAAACCGCGCTTTATTGGCCTTTCCTGATCATGATGCTCTGGCTGCTGGCGGGCTGTGGCGCGGCCACACCGGCGGCTTCCACATTGGCGCCAGCCACCCCCACCCCGCCAACCGTACCGCCGCCAACGGCGACCGCCATCGCCACGACGACTGCACCGCCGCCCGTGCCGACCGCCACAAGCCTCCCCGCCGCCACGGCTACCGCGCCGGCTTCGAGGGCGGCTGGCTGGGCACCGATCAATGCGGTCAACAGCGGCCCCAGCCCGCGCTACGACCAGTCGGCGCTGGTTGACCCGGTGCGCCAGCAGTTGGTGGTATTCGGCGGGCGCGGCAACGGAACTTTTGGCGATACCTGGATTCTTGATTTCGCAACGCGCCAGTGGCGCGAGGTGAAGGGACTCGGCCCCGCCCCGCGCTTCGGACAGGCTGTCGTCTATGACGCGGCCCACCGCCGGATGCTCTTGGTCATGGGCGAGGGCGCAAACTTCTTCAACGATGTGTGGGCGTTTGATTTGGATAAGGAGACGTGGGCCTCAATAAGCGCCAGCGCCGTGGCCGACAACAAACCGCGCCCGCGCTACGGCCAGTCCGCCGCGCTCGACGGCAAGGGGCGTGTGATCATTTCGCATGTCTTCTCGGATCAGGGACGCTTTGACGACACGTGGGCGTTTGACTCCAGCACCGCGCAGTGGTCGAATCTGACACCCGCCAGCGGCCCCAAGCCCCTGCGGCGATGCTTGCACGAACTCGTCTATGACAGCATCGCTGACCGTGTTCTGATGTTCGGCGGCTGTTCGTCGGGCTTTGGCCCCTGCCCGCAGGGCGACCTCTGGGCGTTCGACCTGAAGAGCAACACCTGGTCTGAACTCAAGCCGAGCGGCCCCGCGCCCACCGCGCGCAGTAACCCCTCCATGATCTACGACGCCGCCGGAAAGCGGATGGTATTGTTCGGCGGCAAGACGGAGGGCGGCGCGAGCGCGGAACTATGGAGCTACGACCTATCCGCCAATCGCTGGGTCACGCTGGGCGGCGCGGGCCCCGGCGCGCGCAGCAGCCAGTCGGCCAGCTACGACGCGAAGAACGGGCGCGTAGTCATCTTTGGCGGTCAGGTTAGCGGCAACGCCAGCGCCGACATCTGGGAGTATCGGTTCTAACACAATAGACGTTAGCGCTTGGGCAAAGCCCCAAGCCTCGGAAGGGCATCGTATGGTATCAAAGAATTGGCGTGGGCAAGTTTTGATTGCGTTGATGCTGGTACTTGGCATCGCGTGGATTATGGCCTCGCGGGCGCCCACAGCCGCAGCCGCCAATAGCCTGCGCGCCGCGCCGCGCGTCGGCTTCAGCGCGCCGGACTTGCGCGCCCTATCGCCGAGCGGCGAGAGCCTTAGCCTTGGGCAGTGGCGCGGGCAGGTGGTGGTGCTTAACTTCTGGGCGACTTGGTGCGGCCCGTGCCGCGCCGAGATGCCCGCCTTGCAGAGTCTCTACAACGCCCATCAGGGCGATGGCTTGATCGTGCTGGGCATCAACCAGCTGGAAGATGCGGAAACTGCCGCGGGGTTCTTACGCGCCTTGCAACTTAACTTTCCGGTCGGGCTGGACCGCGACGGCGCGATTGGCGCGCGCTACCAGATCCGCGCGTTGCCGACGACCTTCTTCATTGACCGCAACGGCGTCATTCAAGACGTGGTTTATGGCGGTCCCATGGATGCCGCCCTGCTCCAAAGCAAGGTCACTGCGCTCTTGGCAAAGCCCTGATGTTCCCGACGTTACAAATCGGCGGCTTCGCGCTTCCGCTCCGGCCGGTGCTATGGCTGGCCGGCTTCTGGCTCTGCCTGACGCTCACCGAGCGGCGGCTGCCCCGCTTCGGGCTGGATGGCGAGCTGGCGTGGACGGTCGGCGGTATGGCCGGCGGGGTAGGGCTGGCCGCCGCGCGCGTCTGGTATGCGCTTAGCCACTGGTCGTCGTACCAGTATGATCTCGGCGCGCTGGCTGCGCCAACCATCGCCACCCTCTCACTGCCTGAAGGCGCCGCCGTCGGTCTCATCATCAGCCTTGCCTACTTGCGGCGGCGGCGCGTGCCCCTCGCGCCCTTCGCCGATGCCGCCACACCAGGCTTGCTCGCGGCCTTTGGCCTCGCCAGCATCGGCGCACTATTCGGCGGTGATGCCTACGGCGCGCCGACAACGGTCCCATGGGCTATCCGGTTATGGGATGAGCAGAGGCACCCAAGCCAAATCTACGAAGCGCTGGTGGCGCTCGCCGCGTGGATCATCGTTGGGCGTCTGCCAAGCCCACGCGCCGGGTTTACCTTCCTGACGGCCACAGCCGTTTATGCGATGGGGCGCGTGTTTGTGGAGGCGTTTCGCGGCGACAGCCTGCTCATCGGCGATGGCGTGCGGGCGATGCAGGCTGTGTGGCTGGGCACGGCGCTTCTAGCCGTCGGCTTGATGGATAGGGGAAAATAGCGCGCTATCTTTGTGATAAAATCACGCCATATTTTACACGAGGTGTTGGTCTATGCGAGTCATCGTGTGCGTGGATATGGAAGGCATCGGCGGCATCTTCGTCTGGGAACAGGTGACCGGCGGAAACCCACAGTATGAGGAAGGCCGCCGCTTGCTAACCGAAGAAATCAACGCCGCCGTGCGCGGCGCGCGCAAAGCGGGCGCGACAGAGATCGTCGTCTATGACCTGCACGGCGCGGGCGGCGGCTATTCCTTCAAGAGCGTCTTGTTGGAGCACGCCGACCCCGGCGCGCACTACGTGCTGGGCGGCCCGTGGATGCGCTATACCAAGCCTCTTGCAGACGGCTGTGACGCCGTTCTACTGGTCGGCGCGCACGCGATGGCCGGCACCAAAGATGGCGTGCTGTGCCACACCATGTCGTCGCAGTCGTGGTACAATGCGTGGATCAACAACACGCTGGTCGGCGAAAGCGGCCTGTGCGCGGGCATCTGCGGCCACTGGAACGCGCCGGTGGCTTTTGTGTCCGGCGATCAGGCCACCTGCGACGAGGTGCAGACCCTGCTCGGCCCGCAGGTTACGCCGGTGGTGACCAAGTGGGGCATCGGCCGCTTCGCCGCGCGCTGTCTCGCGCCACTGGTGACGCGCGCGCTGATTGAGGAAAAAGTCGCCGAGGCGCTCAACCCGGCTCACCTCAAGCAGTTGAAAATCTATAACCCTCAACCCGCCACGCTCAAGGTGCAGTTGGCCACGCCCGATCAGGCCAACCAGTATCGCGGCAAAATCGGCCTTGAGATTGTGGACGAGCGCACCGTCATTTCGCGCGGCGACGACTTCTGGGAAGCGTGGGATCACTTCTGGCCCCACTGATGCCCTTGCCCTGACCCCGCATGGATGACCTCTTGCTCATCCTGCCCGGCCTCGCGATTCCGCGCAGTGAACTCCAATATCGCTTCACGCGCAGTGGCGGGCCGGGCGGCCAGCATGTGAACCGCACCTCCACGCAGGTCGAACTGTTGTGGGATGCGGCGCGCTCGCCGTCGCTCACTGCGGAACAGTTGGCGCGGCTTCTGCATGTGCTGAAGAACCGCATTGACGGCGACGGCGTGCTGCACCTCGTCTCGCACTCCACGCGCAGTCAGTTTGATAACCGCGAGGATGTGACGGCGCGATTCGTCGCGCTGTTGGCGGCGGCGCTGAAGCCGGTCAAGAAGCGCAGGCCGACCCGCCCTACGCGCGCGGCGAAAGAGAGGCGCATCACCGCCAAGAAAGCGCGCGGCGAGGTCAAGAAGAAGCGGCGGCTCACAGCACAAGAGATGGAGTGAGCGTAAGCCATGACGGAACCAGATTGGGCGGCGGTGGTGACGAAATTCTGCACACCGCCCGTCTAACTCTCTATCGTTGAGGTCTGACGCATGTATATCGGCGCGATGGCGGCCAAGTTTCCCGATAAGCCTGCCGTGATGGGCGGCGGCGAGAGCATCACCTATGCCGAACTGGACGCGCGCTCAAACCAACTGGCGCACCTGTTCCGCGCGTGGGGCTTGCGCTCCGGCGACGGCATCGCCGTGCTGATCGGCAACGAGCCGCGCTTCTACGAGTTCTACTGGGCGGCCATGCGCTCTGGCCTCTACTTCACGCCGATCAACACGCACCTCTCGCCCGGCGAGATGGCCTACATCGCCGACAACTGCGAGGCGAAAGTGCTGGTCGTCTCTGCCGCCCTGCGCGACGCCGCGCAGCAGATCGCCGGCCAGCTGCCGCACGTACAGCGCCGCGTCGTGGTGAATGACAGGCTCGCCGGCTTTGCGTCATACCCGCAGGTTGTCGGCGACGTGCCCGCCGCGCCCCTCGCGTTCGTCCGCGAGGGCATGGCGATGCTCTACTCCTCCGGCACAACCGGCAAGCCCAAAGGCGTGCGCGTGCCGCTGCCCGACACGCCGCCCGGCGTGGGGATTCCGGCGGGCATCCGGCTCGCCGTCCTGTTTGGCTATCGCCCGGAAGACCGCTACCTTTGCACCGGCCCACTCTACCACGCCGCGCCGTTGGGGTTCTCCACGACTAATCACCGCATCGGCGGGACGGTGGTGTTGATGTCGCGCTTTGATGCGGAGGAGTCCCTGCGCCTGATTGAGCGCGAACGGGTGACAACCTCGCAGTGGGTGCCGACGCATTTCGTGCGCCTGTTGCACCTGCCTGACGAGGTACGCCAGCGGTATAACCTGTCGTCGCACCGCATGGCGATCCACGCCGCCGCGCCATGTCCCGTGCCGGTCAAACAGCAGATGATCGCGTGGTGGGGCAACATCATCGTCGAGTATTACGCCGGCACCGAGGGCGGCGGCACGCTGGTGCGCGCCGACGAGTGGCTGGCGCGCCCCGGCACGGTCGGGCGGCACTGGGGCGGCGGCAAGGTCTGGATCCTGGATGAAGATGGGCAAGAAGCGCCTGCTGGACAGGTGGGGCTGGTCTACTTCGAGGGGGGCGAGAACGCGCGCGAGCGGTTTGAATACTACAAAGACCCGCAGAAGACCGCCCAAACGTATCGCGGGCGGTTGTTCACGCTGGGCGACATCGGCTACCTCGACGGCGACGGCTACCTGTTCTTGACCGACCGCCAGTCGCACATGATCATCTCCGGCGGCGTCAATATCTACCCACAGGAAATAGAGAACGTCTTGGTCATGCACCCGGCCGTGGCCGATGTGGCGGTGATCGGCGTGCCCGATGCGGAGATGGGCGAGGCTGTGAAGGCGGTGGCGCAGTTGCGTGAGGGCATCGCGCCGGACGAGGCGCTGGCGCAGGATATCATCGAGTTCAGCCGCGCGCGCATCGCCCACTTCAAGTGCCCGCGCTCGGTGGATTTCGTGGATCAACTGCCGCGCACGGCGGCGGGCAAACTGCTGAAGCGGGAGTTGAAGCAGAAATACTGGGGACCGACTGCGCCGTAGCGGAGTCAGTGTAGCCTATCATCTTTGGAGGGCAGGCTTCAGCCGATAAGCGCCGGTTGGCGCGTTGTGCGTTGAGCGTTAATGCGTTTTCACGGCCTCACGAACCACATCAACGCGGAACGCGCTCACGCGCAACGATGACTGACCAACTTTTCATCGGCACTCACGAAGTGGCACTGTGCCTGGAGGCTCAACGCTACGTAGAGCATATCATAGACCGTACGGCGGTGAGTCACGGCAAGGCGATAGGCCATGTCCAACAACGAAGCGGTTGGCGTCAGCCTAATCGTTAATAGGCGGAACGTGTCAATGATCAGTTGAGCGTCGGCGGCAGTCATGCCCTGGAAGAGATGCTTCTTCCAGACGACATTGCCAACTTCAGCATAGATCAAATCGGGGGCCCGTAAATCGAGCACGCCCCTTTGATAGTCGTGCAAGATGCGGCGCGCTTCGGGTGTGTACGGCTCGACCACCAGCCACTTGACGACAACACTGCTGTCAACGACAATCTGCATTAGCGCAAGCGATCCTCACGGATCAATTCCACGCTATCAGGCTGCTGGCCGTAAATGGCCGCTAGCCGTTCGCGGACGGCATCAATGTGTTGAACAGCATCCTGACGCTGGCGCAGTTCATCTTCGCGAACCTGCCACGCCTCAAGCAGTTGCTCGATACTGCTGAAGCCGCTCTTTTTTGCCGCGGTCGCCAGGCGCGCGTAAAGCGCATCGGATACGATCACCGTTTGACTCATCGCCACACCCCTTTCACCATGCCCATTATACTCGATACGGAGGGATAAGCCCCATGCCCATCGAGCGCACGCTCATTCGCGCCTCGCACATCATCGCCTACGACGGCAAGCAGCATCGCTATCTCAAAGACGGCGTGGCCGTCTACGAGGGCGATACGATCATCCACGTCGGCAAGACGTTTGACGGCGCGGTGGATCATCTCGTCAACGCCGCCGGTCGGGTCGTCACGCCCGGCTTCATTGACACCCATATCCACATGGCCGGCTCGCCGCTGGACAAATCGTTTATCGAGGATCACGGCAAGCGCAACTTCTACAACAGCGGCCTGTTCGAGATGCTGCCCGCGCGCTCGGCGGCGCAGGATAACGACGCCAACCACCTCTGCGTCGAGTTCTCGATGGCCGAGTTACTGCACACCGGCACGACCTGCGCGCTGGAGATGGGGCCGGTTCACGCCTATACCGCCGAGCAGGCCGCGCGCTTCGGCTTCCGCGCCTACATCGGCCCGATGTACCGCTCCGGCCGCTGGTACACCGACGACGGCAAGAGCGTCAAGTATCACTGGGACGAGGCGGCGGGCAACGCGGCCTTCGAGCGGGCGGTGACGTGGATCGAGCAGAACGACGGCGCGCACGGCGGCCTCGTCAAGGGCTTTCTCTCGCCCGCGCAGGTGGACACGTGCAGTGAGGCCCTGCTCCAGCGCACGCGCGAGGCGGCCAACCGGATGGGCGTGCCCATCCAGATTCACGCCGCGCAGTCGGTGGCCGAGTTTCAGGAGATGGTGCGCCGCCACGGCCAGTCGCCCATCGAGTGGCTGCGCGACGTCGGCTTGCTCGGCCCCGACGTGATTCTCGGCCACGCGATCATTCTCGCCGGAGGCAGTTGGGCGCAGTACGCGGGCGACGATATCGCGGTGATGGCGCAGGCCGGCTGTTCGGTGGCGCACGCGCCGTGGGTCTTCGCGCGGCGCGGCATCGCCCTGGAGTCGTTCGGGCGTTATCTGAAGGCGGGCGTCAACATGACGCTCGGCACCGACACCGCGCCGCAGTCCATGATCGAGGCGATGAAGTTCGCCGCCGTCATCGGTAAGATTATGGATCGGCAGACCGAAGTGGCGACCGCCGCCGACGTATTCAACGCGGCGACGCTGGGCGGCGCGAAAGCCATTGGCCGCGACGATTTGGGGCGCATCGCGCCGGGCGCGAAGGCCGATCTGGTCATCTGGGAAGGCGAGAGTATCTGGATGAGCCCCCTGCGCGACCCGATCAAGAACATCGTCTTCAACGCGCAGGCCGAGGATGTCAAGACCGTGATCGTGAACGGCAAAACGGTCATGCAGGATGGCGTGATACCGAGCGTGCCGGACATCAAGACGTTGGCGCGCCAACTGCAAGCGGCCGGCGCGCGCATGTGGGCCAACATCCCGCGCGGCGACTGGGCCGAGCGCGAGGCCGACGAGCTGTCGCCGCAGAGTTTCGCGCTGTGGGATGGGGCATGAGGATGACGATTCGTGGGCGCGAGCGAACAGCAGATAAAACACGAAAGGCAAGCGGATGAAGATTCTGGAGACCCCTAGGCTCATCCTCAGGCGTCTACTGCCGACCGATCTCGACAGCCTCTTTGCGCTTTACCGCGACCCGGAAATCCGGCGGTATTTCCCCGAAGGCACTTTGACCTATGACGAGACAAAGGAAGAGCTTGAATGGTTTCTCAACGGCCACCCGGCTCGCCCCGAGCTAGGACTCTGGGCGACCATCCATAAGGAAACCGGCCAATTCATCGGGCGGTGCGGCCTTATCCCTTGGACGATTGACCAAACTCTTGAACTCGATAGTTGTGAATTAGCAGATTATAGCGAAAAGTGATAGCGTGAGGTGCAAGCCAGCCTGTATTGGCATAAGAAGGAGAGGATCCGATGCAACTCCCGCTGATCGCGCCTGCACCCTTGGTCATCACGCATGGACA
>JACQEC010000327.1 GCA_016200765.1 Chloroflexota bacterium
CGAGGTGATTGACCTCTTCGCGAGTTTTTTCAAGCGAACCCTGCCCACCGATCAGATTATTGATATGACCGGCTTGCGCGAAAAGATGAACACGCGCAGTAAGGACCTGTCCGGCGGGCAGAGACAGCGGCTTTCGGTGGCGCTCGCGCTAATCAACGACCCCGATCTGGTCTTCCTCGACGAACCGACCACCGGGCTCGACCCGCAAGCGCGCCGCCGGACGTGGGATGTGATCGAGCAGCTCCGCTCGCAGGGCAAGACCATCCTGATGACGACGCATTATCTGGACGAAGCCGAGCGCCTGTGCGACCGTGTGGCGGTGGTGGATCATGGCAAGATTATCGCCATGGACAAGCCGAAGGAGTTGATCCGCCAGCATTTTCACGAGCAGGCGATTGAGTTCCGCTCGCGCAACCAGCCGCCGGAAACCCGCTTGCGCGGCCTGGCAGGTGTGACCGCCGTGCAGACGCACGACGGCGTGTACACGTGCTACAGCCGTGATGTGCCCGCCAGCATGGGGGCCTTGCTCGACCTGGCCGGTGAGCATGTGATTGAGTTTGACGACCTCACCGTCCGCCGCGCGACGCTTGAAGATGTGTTTCTGAAATTGACGGGACGGAGGATCAGGGAGTAGCCATGAATGCGTTTATCCAACTCTATCTGGCGTCCATGAAGGAGTTCGTCCGTGACCGCATGACGATTTTTTGGACGCTGTTGTTTCCGGTGATGTTCATCGTACTGTTCGGGCTGATCTTCAGCAGTAGCAGTAACGCCAGTTTCGACGTCGGGCTGGTGCTTGAAGACCAAGGTCAGGTTGGCGCGCAACTCGCGATTGTTTTCCGGAACATCTCGGTGCTGAAGGTGCATGAAGGCGACCGTGAAGATGAACTGGCCGCGTTGGGCAAGGGCGAACGGCGCGCGGTGATCGTCCTGCCGGCCGGGCTCTCGGCGGCCGTTGCCCAGAAGCAACCGGCGTCGCTGACGCTCTACACCGATCCGGCTCAACAGCAAGCCGCGCAAATTGTCTTGGGGGTCACACAGCAGGTTTTGCAGGAGGCCGAGCGCCGCATTAACGGCACGCCGGTGCTGTTGAGTGTGGAGCAGAAATCGGCGCTGGTCACACAGCCGCGCTTCATTGACTTGTTCGTGCCGGCGATGATAGCCATGGCGCTGATGCAGTTGGGGCTGTTCGCCACCGCGCAGCCGGTGGTCCAACTGCGGGAGCAGGGCGTCTTGCGGCGGCTGGGCGCGACACCCCTGCCGCGGGTGACGATTCTCGCCAGCCAGACGGCCATGCGGCTGACCATCGCGCTCTTGCAGACCGCGGTGATTATCTCGCTGGGGGCGATCATCTTCCACGTGCCGGTCAGCGGCAACTGGGCGGCGGTGATTGCGCTGGTGATGCTCGGCGGGCTGATGTTTATTGCGCTCGGCTATGTCATCGCCGGGTTCTCGAAGAATCAGGAGAGCGCGGCGGGGATCAGCAGTGTGCTAAATTTCCCGATGATGTTTCTGTCCGGCCTGTTTATCCCGCTGGAGGTGATGCCATCGTTCTTGAGACCGGTCGCGAACGTGATACCGCTAACCTATCTGGTGGACGCACTGCGCCAGCAGATGGCCGGCGCGACTCCCGCGCACCCGCTGGCGCTGGACGTGGCGATCATGACGGCGTGGCTGGTTGCGTCGCTGGCGGTTGCCGTGCGGTTTTTCAAGTGGGAGTAACGCTATCCGCTTCGGGTCGTGTCCATCTCGCAGTGCAGACCCAGCGCTTCTAGCGTCGCCTGCAGGTCTGCCTGCGCGGCGTCTATCAGCGCGGTGACGGTTGGATCGTCTGGACCGGTGGCGGAGAGCGTCACATTGATCCGCATGTCCGGCCCGAAGCGTTTGGCGCGCGATTTGATATAGACCTGCGGGTGACGCTCGACCACCGATTGGAGTTTCGCCGCAAGGAAAGACTCGTCCTGACAATCCACAATCAGCGAGCGCAGTTGGTAGGTCGCACTGCCGAACAACTCGTTCAGCAAGGGTTGCATGGACTGCGTGAAGATGCCCTTCAACTCCGGCGGCACGCCGGGCAGGCAGACGATGGTGGTGGCGTCCACCTGCAACTGCGCCGCCGGAGCGCCGCCCACCGGGTTGTAGATCGGCTCCGCGCCTTGCGGGAACATCCCCATCTTGCGGCGCGCGGCGTTCATTTCCGCCGACTTGACCCAGCCGACCTGCGCCAGTTCCTGATAGCGTTTAGCCAGCATCGCCATCGCTTGCGCGTGCTCGACGAGCGGCAAGGACAGCGCCGCGGCCACCGCTGCCAGCGTCAGGTCGTCGCCGGTCGGCCCCAACCCACCGGACGTAATAATTAAACGGGTGTGGTCGGCGAGGCTGGCATGTAGGGCGGCGGCGATAGCCGGGAACTCATCGCGCACGATGAAACAGCGGCGCACAAAGCCGCCCAATCCGGTCAGTCGCTGGATGAGCCAGTGCGTGTTCGTGTCCTGCACGTCGCCAATCAGCAGTTCGTTGCCGATGGCGATGATTTCGCAGGTGATGGAAGCTGACATCACGTCGCTCATGAGGAGGGCGCTTTCACCGTTCTCGCCTGCTTCGCCTGATCGACAGGATACGCGGACTTCCCTTCCAGCAACGCTAACTGCTTTTCCGCCTGGACAGGCTGCGATTCCTCGTAATATTGCCGCATATAGTCAGGAGCTTTGTTCTTGTCCAATCTTGATCGGATGACGTCTATGTACTCGGCTTTGGTATCTATCAGAGCGACGTTCCGGCAGAGTTTCTCGGCAGCGAGAGCTGTTGAGCCGCTGCCAGCAAATGGATCCAGCACGTGATCACTTTGTTTGGTGAAAAGTCTAATAAAGAATTCGGGTAGTCCAACTGGGAAGACGGCAGGATGGCCCATATTCTTGCCCACCAGCGGCACAGAGATAGTGTTGCCCGGCAACACGGTCTCTTTATCAAGCCACTTGCGCAGATCACGACCGAAGCCGCTGGCATTTTCACTATTGTGGCGTTCCGCGCTCTTGCCGGTCAGGGAAGCCAAGCGCTTGGGCGCCCAATCTCCCATTGGCTTGCGAACGGCATCCTGATACATGGCGAAATGCTTGCCCTTCGTCATATGAAAACAGTATTCCCACTCATCGCGCAACCGGTTTTTCCAGTAACCGGGCATAGCATTGGGCTTGGTCCACAGATAATCATCTACACAATACCAGCCTCGACTTGATAGCGCCTCAATGGTGTGCCAGACATAGCGGTGTCTAACGCCGTTAACCACCTTATCTTTGATGTTCAACACAAAAGAGCCATCATCAGCCAGCACACGCCAGAACTGCTCATGAAAACTCAACATGAAATCTACGTATTGGTCCGGCGTGATGCTGTCATAATGGCTTTTGCGCGAGTCGGCATAGGGTGGCGAGGTAACGATGAGATTAAAGTATCCATTGGGAAATCCTTTGAGAATCTCCCGTGAGTCGCCGTGATAGACAGCTGTCGTGTACGTGTTCGTGTTCATGGTTTGTTCTTCCCGCAAAACAGGTCAATCAGTATGTGAGCATCGTTAAACCGGCCCTGCTCATCTACCAGATTGTGTTGCTTACACTCATCGCCAAAGGCATCGAGAACCGCATTGGGGACAACCAGGTGCAATTCATCAGGTTTGGTCGTCTCTATCAAGGCTTCAAGGACGATTTTCATCACATCATCGTAGTCATAGTTGGTGAAGAAATGCCAGAAGAAGTTCGATAGCCAGACCTCTGTATTGACCGAGTAGGGCCTCTTGGTCTTTTGCTCATTCTTGATGTTCCTAAGCCCTCCCTGCATTGCGATGCCGAAGACGCAGAGATATGGTCCCTCTCGGTTCTTGTCGCTCTTGGCCACGTCCTCAAGGGCCTTGATCGCCTTTGGCCAATCTTGTCCCCCCAGGGTATTGCTCCGATTCTTGATTGAAACGTAGATATTGAGCGGATCCTTACCCGGCTCACTCTGGCGAATTCTGGCGTTGAAATCTGCTTCGGCTGCGCCGATATCCGACACCGAAATGAATCTTGAGGATTGCATAGCAGATTCTTTCGCGACGTATTGATAGCGCCAGCCAGAGTTCATTCGTCCTTTCTGAAGCGTCCGATTGCGAAATTGCTCCATGGCGATCTCTCGATAGTGTCTGTTGAGACATTGATAGGCCGCCGAAGCTGGATCCTCGCAGTATCGGACAAAATAACTGAAGAGCTCACCTTACGCACGCAGTGGGATTGTGGCGTAAAATAGGGGCATGAAAAACACAGAGTTACTCGACCTGTATAGCGATTACCTGATTAGTTCGTTTGGACAAGTAACGGCCACCGGCTTGTCTAGTCTGCTGGGTGGCCA
>JACQEC010000299.1 GCA_016200765.1 Chloroflexota bacterium
CCTCAACAATCTACTGGTCGGCCTGCTCAAACCGCTGGACTTTGCCTACTTGCCCCAGGCCCGGCGCGCCTTCAATGCGCATCTGATCAGTGCCGTTGATACCCTCACCCGCCGCACACTATGACTTTTGAGGAGCCCTGGCAGTTCTATTCGTTCCTTGACTCCGCCGACCTCTGCCAGTTTGTCTTTGGGCCGGCCTGGACGCTATATGGCCCGCAAGAGACGGTAGACGTGGTGAAAGCGATTACCGGCTGGAACGAATTTGCATTAGACGAACTGCTGCGGGTGGGCGAGCGGCGAATCAACATGATGCGGGTTTTCAACGCGCGCGAGGGGCTGAACCGCCAGGACGACCGGCTGCCGAAAAAATTCTTCAAGGCGCTGGAGGGCACCGGCCCGACGGCGGATGTCGCACTCCGTCAGGACGAAATCGAACACGCCAAAGACCTCTACTATCAGATGGCCGGCTGGGATGTCGTCACCGGCGCGCCAACACGCGCGCGCTTGGCACAGTTGGGGCTGGAATGGTTGGCCAGTTAGCCGTTCATCCAGCGTTTCAGAATGTCCATCGTGCCGTGGCCGTTGTCATAGGGCGACACGTATTGCACGGCGGATTTCACGGCGCGGTGCGCGTTCGACGGCGCGGCTGAAGCGCCGACCTTACGCAGGAACGAGAGGTCGGATGGCGCATCGCCGATGCCGGCCATGTTATCCAACGGAATGCCGATTTCGCGTGACAACCACTCGACCCCTGCGCCTTTATCTATGCCGTCCGGCAATATCTCCACCGATGACACGGAGGCTGTGACCGTAAAGCCGCTTGATCGCCCATCCAGCGCGCGCGCGGCAAGCTCGGCGAGTTGCCCCAAAGTAATGCCCGCGTTCGCAGGGTACAGGGTCAGCGTCACCTCCTTGCCCGGTTGAAATTGACCGATCCCCGGTTCGACCAGCGCGCGGCGCAGGATCATGCGGATGTCGTCCAGAGCAACCCGCATGTCCGGTGTAAATGAGGGGTTCTCAGCAAAATGATAGCGATCAGGAAAATACAGGCCACCGCCGTTCTCATAGATCGCTGGCATGTGAGCGTCTATGGCCTGCATGATGGCCTCGACATACGGCTCTTGTCTGCCTGTGCACAGGGTGACGGCAAACTGCGGTGGGTCAACCCGTGCGCGCCTGTTTAGGCGAGCGATGAAGTCCATCGCCTCAAGTGACCACGGTTTAGCCTCGCCGGGCGTGAGACAGCCGTCAATGTCCAACACCACCAAACGAACAGGGTTCAAGATGTCTTCCTCGATCATTGAATGAGTATCGGCAGATACAGTTGAAACGGTGTTATGGTTACTGTTGCGGAAGGGGTTGCGGTGGGCGTAGGCGTGACTGTTGCCGTGAGCGTCGCTGTGGGCGTAACTGTATCTGTTGGCGTGAGCGTTGCGGTCGGAGTTGGGGTCGGAGTGGGTGTATTGGAGAGCCATTGAAAGTCAAGACCCCAGCAGTAGAGATTGCCCACCTCGCCGCCCGCGTTGTCGCTGATTTGCAGTGTCCAATCCCCAAAGGCTTGATGGCCGTTGAGGAGCGACAGCGGCGCATCAGGGCGGAACGACCCGGCGAATGGCGGTTCCCCGCCGCTGATGGGAGTGGCGAGTCGCCATCCCAGGTGTGGTTGATGCGGGTGTGGACGGTGACGGCGCTGACCAGCCAAGGGGCGCTGACGGAGATGGTGTGAGTTATGATGCCTGCGCTTCCGCCCGACCAATCCGGTATTGGCACGTTGATTGATCCGCTGGTATAGGACGCCGCAATAGTGGGCGTGGGCGTGGGCGTCCACGTTGCCGACGGTATGGGGGTTGCTGTTGACGTGGGTGTACCAGTCGAAGTGGCGGTAGCGGTACCCGTTGGCGTCGGCGTGTTGGTAGAGGTACCCGTTGGTGTCGGTGTGTCGGTACTCGCCAATGTCGCCGTGCTTATCGCGGTGCTTGTGGCCGTCGGCGTGTCAGAGGGAGTAGCCGTTGCGGTGGGTGGAGCAATGGGTGTGGCTGTGGGTGTGGCTGTGGTCGTGGGTGTAGGCGTATCGGTTGGCGTCGCGGTGGCGGTCGGCGTGTCCGTTGGTGGAAGAGGCGATGTCGGGGTTGGAGATGGTGTGAGCGTGAACGTGGGGGTGCCGGTAGGCGTGGGTGTGGCGGTGTCGGTCGGACTTGGCGTCGCCGTCGGGGTCGCCGGCAGAGACATCTCCAATTGCCAGCAAAACAACGTGCCGCCGTCGCCAGCAGCAGCATCGGTAATAACGATTGTCCAGATGCCATCCGAAGGCTTGCCGTTGAGAACGGACAGCGCGCGATCGGGGATGAATGAGCCTACAAATGGCGCACTCGCCGCGCCTATCGGGAGCGCGGCTTGGTCATCGAACACCGTGAAGCTGGTATCGCAACCTTGGCCGCTGGCTCCATAGTTCTTGCCGCCGCTGCCATTGCGATCTGAGAGCACAACCACGGTGCCGTCCGGCGCGGCGACGGAAATTGTGAGATCGCCGTCGAAGGTATGATCTAGGCGGACCTTCACGTTGATGTCGGTAAGCGTGCCTGCATCTGCGACCAGTATTGTGTGCGTGAGGACGCCGGGATTCGGGATCATCAGGTTCAGCGCGCCGCTACTATAGGTCACCGTTTGAGCCACAACATGAGCTGGAATCAGGCCGGCGGCGAGCCCGGCACAGATAAAGATGGCGCTCAAACAGCCTGTGGTGCGCGTAATGCGCTTGGCTCCCTGATATCTCAACAGCCTGTCCCTCTCCGGCAGTTTACGCGAGGCCAATCGCCTGCAGATAGGCGCGCGTGCGTTTCGCAATCGGCAGAGGCTTGTCAAACGGGGCGGGATACATGTCCTGTTCAACCATTGCGAAGCCGCTGAAGTCAACTTCTCGCAGCACATCGCGAAAGGCCGGAAAATCCACGGCGCCCTGCGACGGCTCGCAGAACATATCCATGGCTACGGCAAGACCAAGGGGTATGCGTTCGGCCTCGACCTTACACTGGATGTCGGAATCCACACTTTTCAGGTGCAGGTAGGGGATACGGGCATGGTGGCGGCGCATGAAGTCAACGGCGTTGCCTCCGCGGTACGCGTGGTGTCCGGTGTCAAAGCACAAGCCGACGCGCGCCGGATCAGTATCGCGCAAGAACGCCTCAATCTGCCACTCGTACTCGACGTGCGTTTCCGCGTGTGGATGGAAAACCAGGCGCAGGCCGAAGCGGCTCTGGACGAGATCGGCGGCGCGATGGGTCGTCTCAATCAGACACATCCAGCCGCTCGTGTCCAGTGTTCGCGGCTGGCGCATCTCGCCGGTTGCGAGATTCGAGTAGGTGTCATCAATCAGCACGAGGAAGGGCGCGCCGAGCGCGGAGAGCAACGCGCCGCAAGCCAGCAGGTCGTTCTCCAACGCCGGCCACGCGGCCGGGTCTTCCAACACACCCTGCACGGCGGTGGCTGCGGTCGTAAGCCTCCGCTGGTCCAATTCTCGACGCAGTACCGATGGATCGGTTGGCATGTAGCCGTAGGGGCCAATCTCGATGTGTTGGTAGCCCACTTCAGCCACCTCATCGAGAAAGCGGCGCCACGGCGTTTGCTTCGGATCATCGGCAAACCACACGCCCCACGAGTCCGGGGCAGTCCCTACGATGACGTTCAAAGTTTGCTCCTCATCAACGATAATAACGCTGGCGGCGCGCGCGCTCCCGCTCGTACTGATGGCGCAGTTTTCGAGTGACCGGGTCGCGTGTCGCTTCAGCGGACGCCACATCCCACCAGACCCCGGCGCCGGGCAAGTAGCGGTGCTTCTCGACCTCGACCACAATGACGCAGGGGCGCGATTCTTGGCGCGCTTCGGCCAGTGCGGCGCGAAGGTCGGTCTCGGTAGCGACATGCCACGCGCGCGCGCCCATACTTTCGGCGTTCCGCGCATAGTCAACTGGCAGATAGTCCCCCTCCAGGCGGTTGCTCTGCGGATCGCGCGCGCGGAATTCATTCCCGAAACTGCGGCCCGCCCGATTCATCTGAAGTTGGCGGATCACCTGAAAACCGTGGTTGTCGGCGACGACGACAGTCACTTTGAGCTTCTCCTGCGCCGCCGTCACGAGTTCCATCGGGTTCATCAGGTATGTGCCGTCGCCGATGAGCACGTAGATTTCGCCTGACGGGTGCGCCATCCGCACGCCCAACCCGGCGGGCAGTTCGTAACCCATGCAGGAGTATCCAAATTCGATATGGCAGGGCCGGTCGCCACTCGTATCCCACAGCTTCATCAGGTCGCCGGGCGCGCCGCCGGCCGCTGCAATCACCGTGTCGCCCGGTTGGGCTTCCTTGTTCAGGATTCCAATGAGTTGACCCTGACTGATCGCCTCGCCGGGGACCTGGTGATAGACCTCGGTTTCCAGCGCGTGCGCCCACGCCTGTTTAGCGGCGGCTACTTCGCGCCCATACGTTGAGCGCGGCTGAAGGCCGACTGACTTCGCGCGTTCGATCAGGGCGCGAAGCGCCTCGCGCGCGTCGGCAACGATGGGCAGCGCGCCCTGCTTGCAGGCGTCACGCTCGACGACGTTGATGGCAATGAACTTCACTTGAGGGTGACTGAAGGCCGACTGGGAGCCGGTTGTGAAATCGGTCAGACGAGTCCCGATGGCGATGACCAGATCGGCCTTGCTTTCGATCTGCGCCGCCGGCGGTGTCCCGGTTACACCGCCGCCGCCCAGCAGCCACGGCGAGTCGCGCCGGATTGCTCCTTTACCAGCGAAGGTCTCAACTACGGGAATCCCGCAAGTCTCCGCGAACGCTTGCAGTTCGTCCCACGCTTCGGCATAATGCACGCCGCCACCGGCGATAATCACGGGGCGCTTCGCGTGCTTCA
Organism: Chloroflexota bacterium; assembly: GCA_016200765.1. GTDB lineage: Bacteria > Chloroflexota > Anaerolineae > JACRMK01 > JACRMK01 > JACQEC01. The sequence goes on from JACQEC010000299.1 coordinate 4,901, forward strand.
ACAGAGCGATGGCCTCTGCAACACGGTCGAGGTTAGGCGCGGGACGTCCAATCGGCCAGACGCACGGCTCGAAAAACTTGGCCGGGTAGTCATACGCGTGAGCCTGAACATCCTGTGGGAGCGCGAGAGTTACGGTGCCCGTCTCTACAGGGCTGGTGAGCACGCGCATCGCTTCAGGCAGGGCTGTTAGAATCTGTTCCGGGCGGGAGATGCGATCGAAGAAGCGGCTGACGGGCCGAAAGCAATCGTTGACGCTGACGTCGGCCGACACAGGATGTTCC
>JACQEC010000311.1 GCA_016200765.1 Chloroflexota bacterium
GGTTTGGCGGCGTGTTCGCGCAGGGCGGTCAACTCGGCCCGTTGCGGGGCGCTGAGCACCAACGGCTGGGCTTCCATTCTCCCTCCTCAACTCAGAATGGTCTCAGTATGCCATCGGTAGATTATTTTGTAAAGGTGCAACCAACCGATGCCGTTCCTATCCGATGCCGTTCCTTATCCGATGCCGCTCTCCGCTAATCCGGCGCCTTCCACCATCAAACATCCCGTAATCCGTCGAGTCTTGCGCCGCCAGTGTGACAATAACTGCCACGCTTACCGCCCTCGCGTAAGCGTGCAAACCCATACTCTCTGCAGAAAGCCATAAGTCCGCCTGTCACATTCACCCCTCTCCTAACCCGCGTCGTTTGCGGTTAGGAGAGGGGCTGGGGGTGAGGCGCGTTTGACGATTGCACGCCCCTCCTTTATACTCCAAATCACCTCGGGGTGTAGCGCAGTTGGCAGCGCGCTTCGTTTGGGACGAAGAGGTCGGTGGTTCGAATCCACCCACCCCGATTACTCCTCTATAAAGATCACCTCCGCGCGCTCCAACAGCCGCTGGGCGTGTTCAGGCGGCGCCTGCTTTTCGGCCAGATAGCGCGCCAGCGCCTCGCGCGGCGTCAAGCCCTCCACGCGCCCCCCGCCCAGCCGCACGCGGTCGGGCTCCTCCACCTCCTTGTTGATGGTCGCAATCGTCCACGCCGGTTTCAGCGCCTGCCGGATGTCCGCGTCGCGCAGGAGGCCGGCTTTCTCCAACGGGACCTGAATCTGCAAGCGCACAATCGCCCCTTCAATCGGCTGGCGCGCGATAGCCGCCAGCACGTCGAGCGTCGGGTCGTCGGACTCCGCCTTGGCGTGGATGGTGACGAAGGGGCGGCCATGCACTTTGATAAACTCCCAGCGCGCCGCCCGGCCATTCAGTTCCACCAGCACAAAGCCCTTGTCCTCGTGTTCCTCGCCGAAGTCAATCCGGTCAAGACTGCCTGCATAGACGACCGGCGGCTGTTGCCCCAACACCTGATGTTTGTGGATATGCCCCAGCGCCACATAGTCAAAGGCGCGGTTTCCCACGAGGCCCGGCGGCAGTATCAGATCGGAGCCGAGCATCACACTGCGCTCCGATCCAAAGGACGCGCCCTGCACGGTGCCGTGCGCCGCCAGCACCGCCGGCTCGGCGGGGTTGAGCTCTGCGATGAGGTGATCCAGCACATTGGCCACCTTGGCGAGCATCTGGTTGTTCAATTCCGGCAGGGACAGATTCTTGAACTCATCGCGCGTGAGCATCATCGAGCGCAGAACCCACGGCAGGGCAACGATTTGCACGGGGCCGCCCCGCGTCTCGATGCGGTGCACGCGCGGGTAATCCGCAATGATCACACCCTCAACCGCCAGCGTCTCGAAGATTTCAATCGAGTGCGCGCGGCCGGAAGAGTTGGGCAGGTCGTGGTTGCCTACCAGCAGAAAGACCGGAATGCCTGCCTCGCGCAGGCGGCGGATGCGCTTGGCGAACTCGCGCTGATGGGTGGGCGAAGGGTCGCGTGTGCGATAAACGTCGCCCGCGAAGAGCGCCAGATCAACCGGCCCGGCCCGCCCCCGTCCCCGATCCCCGTCATCCCCGACTCGATCGGGGACGGGGATGACGGGATCGGGGGCCAGCGCAAAGTCCACCAACTCATCGAACGAGCGCAGGAAATCGCTCAAGCGGGAATGCATGCCCGTTTCCGGGTCAATCCGCCCATAGTTTTCCATGCCCAGATGCAGGTCGGCAAAGTGGAGGATGTTCACAGCGGTTGATTGTACACGCACTGCCCGCGCTTGTCACTTTGCCGCCGGAAAGAGCGATGATATAATACGCCCGCTTCGGTATGATCTTCACCTCAAGGAGAGCCTGTCATGCTCGGTGATTATGCGGGGGTTGGCATCCTGCTTGCGATTGCGCTGACCGTTCCGATTGGCGGCTACCTGATCGCCTTCCTCTTGCGCCCCAAACGCCCCTACGCGCTCAAGAAGCAGACCTACGAGTGCGGCCTCGAAACCGCCGGTGATACGTGGGTGCAGTTCAAGATTCAGTATTACATCTTCGCGCTGGTCTTCGTCGTCTTCGACATCGAGACGGTCTTCATCTACCCGTGGGCGGTCGCCTACCAGCAGGTGGGCCTGTTCGCGCTGGCGGAAATGATCGTCTTTATCGGCATTCTCTTTATGGGCCTGGCCTATGCCTGGCGCAAGGGCGCGCTGGAGTGGATCTAGTCATTTTCGATTGATGATTTTAGATTTTTGATTTGGAATCCCAAATCTAAAATCAAAAATCGGAAATCAAAAATTACCCCGGGACAACTATGGACATCCTGAAACTCATTTACGACCCGTTCGGCTCGATTGGCGAGGGACTGCGCGGCTTGCTGACGCAGTTGCTCGTGCAGAGCCTCGGCCTGCCGGATTGGACGGTCACGCTGATCATGCTGATTGCCGGGGCGGGCTTTCTGGTTGCCGTGGCCACCGTCACCATGATGTTCCTGACCTGGCTGGAGCGCAAGGTCATCGCGCGAATGCAAGACCGCCTCGGCCCGAACCGCGCCGGCCTCTATGGCATCCTTCAGCCCGTCGCCGATATGGTCAAGCTATTTACGAAGGAAGACATCACGCCCAGCGGCGCCGACCGGGTCATCTACAACCTCTCGCCGATGCTCGTGGTCCTGCCGTCTCTGCTGGTCTTTGCGGTGGTGCCGTTTGCCAACCACGTCATCATCAGCGACCTGAGCATCGGCTTCCTCTACATCGTCGCCATCGGCTCCACCTCCACCATCGCCCTGCTGATGGGCGGCTGGGGCTCGAACAACAAGTACGCCCTGCTGGGGGGTATGCGCGCGGTGGCGCAGTTCGTCTCGTACGAAATCCCGCAGGTGCTGTCGGTGGTCGGCGTGCTCCTGCTGACCGGCTCGCTCTCGCTGGGGCGCATCGTCTATGCGCAGAACTACGTCTGGTTCGCCGCCTTCCAACCGGTGGCGTTCATCATCTTCCTGCTGGCGTCCGTCTCCGAAGCGAACCGCACGCCCTTCGACCTGCCGGAAGCCGAATCGGAAATCATCGCCGGCTACCACGTCGAGTACAGCGGCATCAAGTTCGCGCTCTACTTCCTCGCCGAATACATCAACACCTTCGCCATTTCGGTCTTCGCCACGACCATCTTCCTCGGCGGCTGGCAAGGCCCGTACCTGCCGGGCTGGGGCGCGCTCCTGCCCGACTGGCTCTGGTTCTTGCTCAAGTCGTACGCGGTGGTCTTCGTGATGATCTGGATGCGCGGCACACTGCCCCGCCTGCGCATTGACCAGTTGATGAATCTGGCATGGAAGGCGCTCGTGCCGCTCGCGCTGGTGAACCTCCTGCTGACCGGCGTCGGGCTGTCGGTCATGCAAGTTTTCGGCTGGAAGCTCAACGACTTCACGGTGTTTCCGTCGCTGGCGGTGTTTCTGGTGCTGAACGTGCTGATGGGCGCCGGGTTCCTCGCGGTGTTCAAGCCTGCGCACTTGCCCAAGCGCAAGGTGGTGCTGGTCTCGCGCTCGCGCGCGTTTGAGGTGACGACAACTTTTACAGGCAGATAATCTATGGAATTTGTTCTCTTCATCCTATTCGCCGGCATGACCCTGACCGGCGCGATTCTCATGGTCGCACTGCACAATCTGGTGCGCGCGGTGCTGGCGATGATTTTGGGGTTCGTCGGACTGGCCGGGTTGTACCTGCTGTTGGAGGCCGAATTTCTGGCGGCGATTCAGGTGCTGATTTATGTGGGCGCGGTGGCGATTCTCGTGCTGTTCGCCGTCATGCTGACCCAGCGCGTATCCGACCCCAATGCGCCGGTCAACAACAATCAAGCGTGGTTGGGCTTCACCGTTGCGCTGGGGTTCTTCGGCATGTTGTCGGCGGTGTTCGCTCCGCTGAAGTGGCCGTCCCTGCCGGAGCAGTCCGTCTCGACGGTCGAGAACCTGGGCAAGCAGTTGATCGGTCCGTACGCCGTGCCGTTTGAGGCGGCGTCGGTGGTCTTGCTGGTCGCCCTGCTCGGCGCGATCATTCTGGCGCGGGAGTAAAATAAACATGGTGCCCTTAGCCGGTTATCTATTTGTCAGCGCGGCGCTGTTCTGCATCGGCCTCTACGGCGCGCTGGCGCGCCGCAACGCCGTCGCGATCCTGATGGGCATTGAGATGATGCTCAACGCCGCCGTGCTGAACCTGATCGCCTTCTGGCGCTATATCAACCCGGACGCGGCGCTGACCGGGCAAGCCTTCGCGGTCTTTGTCATCACGCTGGCCGCCGCCGAGGTCGCGGTGGGCCTCGCGCTGATCATCGCCGTCTATCGCAACCGCGATACGGTGGTGGTGGACGATGTGAACTTGATGAAAGGCTAACCGACCGGCCCGGGGGAATTTTAGATGGATGATTTTAGATTTGGAATCCAAAATCATCCATCTCAAATCTAAAATGATTGGTTAGGGCGAATGGCATCCCGATTATCCTTCAAGCCTGTCAACCTGACAGGCTGTTTTGCTTTTTGGGGATTTCGATGAAACTGATGAGTGACCTACACCTTTCATGTTCACCGCCGAGAGCGCGGGGTCAGGTGAAACAGACAGTTGTTTTCGCGGCGCTCTCTGCGCCCTCGGCGCTGAAAATTCTGACCCTACGCGAAAGTGTTCGTTAGTCAGATGAAACTGTCTGAACTCATTCGCGCCCTGCCGAGCGCGGAGGTCGTGAACCCGGGAGACGCGGAGATACACGAGATCGTCAGCGACTCGCGCCGCGCGCAGGCGGGCGACCTGTTTGTGGCCTACCCCGGCGTGGCGGTGGATGGGCATCGCTTCATCCCGCAGGCCGTGGCGCAAGGCGCGGCCGCGGTGGTGGCCGAGAACGCCGAGATGCAGACCCTGCTCGCCGCGCGCGGCATCCCGCTCATTCGCGTGCCGAACGGCCGCGAGGCGTTGAGCCATCTGGCGGCGGCCTGGCACGGCTTCCCCTCGCGCCGCCTGACCGTGATCGGCGTGACCGGCACCGATGGCAAGACAACCACCGCCACCCTCATCTGCTCCATCTTGCAGACCGCCGGTTTTGAGACCGGCCTGATCAGCACCGTCGCGGCCTTCATCGGCGAGCATTATATTGACACCGGCTTCCACACCACCACGCCCGATGCGCCCGACGTGCAGAAATATCTGGCGAAGATGGTGGAGGCCGGCGCGCGCTGTGCGGTCATCGAGTCCACCTCCATCGGGCTGGCGCAATACCGGCTGGCCGCCGTGGACTATGACGTGGCGGTGATGACCAACATTACGCCGGAGCACTATGACCACCACCACTCCTTTGAGCAATACCGCGCCGCCAAAGCGATGCTGTTTCAGAATCTGCTGACCAGCGCGCGCAAGCCCGGCGTGCGCAAGGTCGCGGTGCTCAACGCCGACGACCCGTCGTGCGACTACATGGCCGCGATCCACTCCGGCCAGCCGGTGCGCTATGGCGTCCGACAGCCCGCCGACATCACCGCCGAGCAAATCCGACAGGCGTGCGCCGCGTCCGCACCGTGCCGGGGCGCATGGAGCGCATTCTGGCCGGACAGCCGTTCACGGTCATGGTAGATTTCGCGCACACGCCAAACGCGCTGGAACAGGCGCTGACCACGGCGCGCGCGCTGACGCAGGGCACGCTCACGGTCGTCTTTGGATGCGCCGGACGGCGCGACCCGTTCAAGCGCCCGCTGATGGGCGAAATCGCCGGGCGGCTGGCCGACCGGATCGTGATCACCGCCGAAGACCCGCGCACCGAATCGCTGGAAGCCATCACCCAGCAGATTGCCGAAGGCTGTGAGCGGGCGGGGCGGCGCGAAGGGACGGACTACTTCAAGATCGGCGACCGGCAGGAGGCGATTGCCTTCGCGCTCCGGCAGGCGCGCCCCGGCGATCTGGTGATCATCACCGGCAAAGGCCACGAGCGCTCCATGTGTTTCGGCGACACCGAATACCCCTGGAGCGACCAAGAGGCCGTGAAGAAGGCGTTGGCATGAGTAACTTCCGCTTTTCATGTTCACCGCAGAGGTCGCAGAGAACACCGAGAAAATCACTCATAATCTCTGCGTGCTCCGCGCTCTCGGCGGTGAAGAAGGCGCTGGCCTAGACACGCATGACAACCCGGAAACTGCTGACGCGGCGCACTCTCTTCATCGCACTGCCTCTGCTGTTCGCGGCGCTGGCGCTGGGCGCATTGGCCGCTATCCAGAACACGCCGGCCTATACCGACGCGGCCTCGCCGGATTGGAGCCGCGGCGCGCTGATCGGCTCCGCCTCGCTGGTTAATCCAATTGCGCTCGCGCCGGAGCCGCAGGGCGGGACAAGCCTCGTCTGGGTGGACAGCGACGCCGAGCGAAACCAGCGCCTGCACTACGCCCGCCTCAACGCCGCCGGAGAGGTTGTCGTCAGCCAGCCGCTCGCCCTGCCACAGCCGCGGCCGGAAACACCGACTCTCTTCCGGATGGACGACGGCGCCTTCCAGTTGTTTTACCTCGCGCCGCCACCCGTGTCGGGTGGCGGGTCGTCCGGCGCACAGCCGCTGGGGCGCGCGCTCTACCGCGCGCTCATCAGTTCCGAGGGCCGCGTGCTGAACTCGGCGCGTGTCTCGCCGGAAGACCGGCTCATCCGGATGTACAGCGTGGTCAATACGCGCAGGGCGTTTGCCGTCTTCTACTCAAACGACGACGCCGCGCCGGGAGTATATTACCTCTGCGTCGGCAGTGACGGGGCGGGCGCGGGCTGTGACGCCGCGCCGCCGGGCCGGGAGCGCACGGTTGCGCCGGCAGGCACCCGCCCGAATGCGGCGGTGGACGAAGCGGGGCAGATTCATCTGGCATGGTTTGAGCGCCCGTCCGATTCCGTCGGCGGCCTCTATCGCAACCGCGCGCTGTTATACTACGCGCGGTTCAACCCCACGCTGGGCGAGCCGATCCAGCCGCTGATGTTGACCGCTATTGAACACGACACCGGCGTTGACCTGAAGCCGCCGCAAATCGCGATGGATCGCGCGTACACCACCATCGCGTGGGTGCAGGATAAGCGCGGCGGGCGCGGCAATCTGGAGTCGCGCGCCTTCTACGTCAGTTTTCCGCTGGGCAAACCTGTTGCGTTTGCGGAGCCTGTGCCGTTGACGCTGGCCAACACCGGCAAACTCACCTACACACCCTATACCAATTCACGACTGACCGCGCTGGCGCTCCCGGCCGGGCCGCCAAGCAACACCGTCAACGACCTGCAATGGCTGTCCGGGCAAACCTCGGAAGTGATCGGGGTCGCGCTGGTGGGCCTGCGCGACAAACAGCGCGCAGAGGTGCAGGTTGCCACGCTGGTGATGGCGGGCGGGCAGTTCGCCGGATACCAACTGGTCAACCGCGCGCTTCTGCCATCCAACCAGCCGAGCCTCGCGCTTGACGCGCAGGGGCGACTGCAACTCGCCTGGTTGGACAGCGCCGGCGGTGAAGGGTACGGGGTGCGCTACGCCTCCACCGACCCGCAACTCGCGGCGCGCTGGGGACGGCTCGACGCGCGCGACGTGGCCTACCGCGGGCTGACCTTCTTCTGGAATGAGTTGTCATTCTTGCCATTTGCTATCTTGAGTGTGCCATGGCTGTTTCTGCCCCTGCTGGCGTTGATTGTCAGAACACTGGTGAGTGGCGAGGAAAGTTTGGCCGGGCGGGGGGCGTGGGCGGCGCTGATCATCGCCATCGCCCTGCACCTGATCGCCAAGACCGCCCTGCTGCCACCCTTGCCCGACCCGTGGGCTCCGGCCGCGCGCCTTGCCGTGCTCGCCGTCTTGCCGGCGCCGGGGCTTCTGGCACTGTGGGGCTATTTGCGGCGGGTCACGCACCGCTCGACGATTGTCGCTTACCTGTGCTTTGCCGCTGTGGATATTCTGACCAGCCTCTTCGTCTATATGCCGCTGACGAGCGCGTGAGCGCGGTCAGCCGCGAATTGCACATGTTGAAACCTTCATTCGTGTGCCTGCTGATCGCGCTGGCCGTGTTCAGCGCCGCTTGCGGCGCGTCCGAAACGCCGACGCCACAGCCCACGCCCCGCCCTACGCCGACAGCGGCCCCGACGCAGACGCCAACCCAGACGCCCGCGCCCACACCCACCCCCACGCCACTGCCTACGCCACTGCCTACCCTTGCGCCCACCGCCACGACGGACCCTACCGCCGACCTGTGCCCGCTGACCGGCGTGAGGGATACGAAGCGGCTCTGGCAGACGCGCAGGCCGCTGGCCGTCAAGATAGACAACAGCCCGAGCGCGCGCCCGCAAACCGGCCTGTCGAGCGCCGACCTCATCGTCGAGCATCTGGCCGAAGGCGGCGTGACCCGTTTTGACGCGGTCTTCTGGTGCGCCGGTGAGACGGCGGGCGCGGAGAGCGTGGGGCCTGTACGCTCGGCGCGATTGATTGACCTCGAACTCGCGCCCATGCTTCAAGCCGTCCTCGTGCACGTCGGCGCGAGCAATGAAGTGCTGGGCCTGATCCGCGCCACGCTTGGCAAGGCCGGGCTTGATGGCGATGTGGACAGGGCGCTGTTGCACCGTACACAGTCGCGCGAGGCGCCGTATAATGCCTACATCAGCCTACAGGAGATTTGGAACGCGGCCACCCAGCGCGGCGTGAATCAGGCCGGGCTTGCAGTCAAGGGACTGACCTTCGGCGACACCGCGCCCACCGGTGGCCAGCCCGCCAGCCAGATCGTGATCCCGTACGATAAACGCTTCTCCGACTCGACGTGGGTTTATGCGCCGGAGCGCAAGACGTACCAGAAGGCGATTCTCGGCCAGCCGGTAGTGGACACGGCCGACAACGAGCCGGTGCAGGCCGCCAATGTCATCGTGGTCTTCGCGCCACACACGCTGACGGACATCATCGAGGACTCGCTCGGCTCGCGCTCCATCTGCATTGACCTCAGCGGGCGCGGGCGCGCGCTCATCTTCCGCGATGGGCAGGCCTACGAGGCACAGTGGGTGCGCGCAGACCCCAACGCCCTGATTCGCTATGTGGACAGCCGTCAGCAGGAGATTGTGTTCCGGCCGGGCGCGTCGTGGCTGGAAGTGGCGCCGGTAGATTTGAAGGTGGAATGGAAGTGAGCGATTAATATGCTTGCGGTGGTATTGAGCGGGGGCGGCAATCGCGGGGCCATCGAAGCCGGAGCGCTGGTCGCGCTCTTTGAGCGCGGCATTCAGCCGCAGATGTTTGTGGGCACATCGGCGGGCGCGCTCAACGCAACCTTCATGGCCCTGAACCCGACGCTGGACGGCGCGCGCCTCTTGGCCCAGACGTGGGGCAAGGTCAAGCAGAAGGACGTGTTCCCCGGCAACGGGCTGACGTATTTATGGCGTTTCATCACCGGCGCCGACAGTCTGGCGTCCAATGCCAACCTGCGCCGCTTCATCGAAGCGCGCCTGCCGCGCGGCGTCAGCACCTTTGGCGACATCAAGGGCGCGCGCCTGTACATCACCACCGCCAACCTCAACACCGCCGAGCTTTTCCTGTTCGGCGATGACCCCGGCGCGTCGCTGGTCTACGCCGTTCTGTGCAGTGCGGCGGCCCCGCCGTTCCTGCCCCCCATCGCGCTGAACGGCTGGCAGTTCAGCGATGGCGCAGTGGTGGCGAACGTGCCGGTGAGCGTCGCCGTCAGCAAGGGCGCAACCGAGGTCTACGCGATTGACGTCGGCATCGGCGGCCTGCGCCGGCAGGAGATACACGGCGTGGTGGACATCGTGCGCCGCGCGGTGGGCGTGATGGAGCACCAGCAGTTGACCGACGACCTTGACGATGTGTGGAAAGGCGGCGATGTTACGCTCCACTACCTGCCGATCCACACGCTGGCGGACATCGGCGACTTCAACCACGCGAAGCAATTTGTCGCCGAAGGCTATCGGGTGATGAACGATTTTCTGGACGGCAAGCCGCCGGTTCTGCCGACGATTCAGGCGAAGCCAAGCACCGCGCCGCCCGGCGCCACGCATTGGGTCAGACGCGGACGGAAACGTGACGAGAGGGGAGTAGGAAGTAGGGAGTAAGGGGAGTCCGTTTCTCCTGATGACACGCCAGTGGCGACTAGGGTGACAACGACGGCCACCACCTTTCGACAAGCTCATGCCGACAAACAGCCCTACTTCCTACTCCTTACTTCCTATTCCCTGTTTGCCTACCATTGCTTCTTCTCGACCATCGCGCAGGCGTCGTGAATGACCTGAATGCCGTTGGCGTGGCAGTATTGAATGGCCGCTTCAGACTCCGCGCCCGGCTGCATCCAGACGCGCATCAGCCCCAGCGCCTTGCACTCCCGCACGACCTGCTCGGTCTGGTTGGGTGGAACGACAAAATCCACCACGTCCGGCCGTTCCGGCAGATCGGCCAGCGCGCGATAGGCGGGCTGGCCGTCAACCTCGCTTTCGCTCTTGTTGACCGCATAGACGATATAACCGGCGCGGCGCAAATCGCGCAGGATTCGGTTGCCGTACTTGCGCGGGTTGTTGGTCGCGCCGACCAGCGCCCAGACGCGGCGGCCGGTGAAATCGCGAATCAGGTCTTCAAGCGAAGCGGTCTCGGTTGACATGCTAGCCTCCATCAGTATTATAGTCCAAGATTGTCAGTCACCCCCTCACCCCCGGCCCTTCTCCCACGCGTGGGAGAGGGGCCGGGGGTGAGGGGATTACGTAAGGAGAATTCTTTGAACCGCAACTGGTTATTGTTATTGGTCTTTGTGGCCGGGTCGGCTTCGCTGGGCATCGAGCTCACAGCCTCCCGTCTGGTCGGGCCGTTCTACGGCACTTCGGTGCTGATCTGGGCGG
>JACQEC010000312.1 GCA_016200765.1 Chloroflexota bacterium
CAGACAGACGGGCGCTGTATATAGGGCGAGTACCCAGCCTGATCCTTCCAGGAGAGATGCCATGCAAAAATGGGGTGTTGCCCTAACGCTCGTTACGTTGATGTTTGTGGCGGCTTCCACACACGCGCTGGCGTGGCCGGGAGGCCCACCGGTCAAGTTGGTGGTTCAAGGCCCCGGCTTGGACAGGAGCGTAGAAGTTACACAACGGGAGTTCTTGGACGGATTGGGCGCGGAGCAGTTTGTCAATTTCAACTGGCCGGTCAGCCGCACGCCGCAAGCGGACACGGGCTACCGATTGACACGCTACTCGGACGATTCTACTCAAGGCTTTGTGGACCACCTGCTCTACTACCCAAACAGCGCGGGGAGGCCGGGTCTGGTCCGGTATGACGGCAGTGAGCGGGGAGGCGGCGAGTATTTTACCGGCAAGTGGTACTACACAACACCCAGAGGTGATGCCGCCATACGCCGGTTGTTAGCCTGGCTGGGTGTATCGGCGCAGGTTGAGGCGCTGGCGAAGTCGCTGCCGCCGCCCGCGGTTGCTCTCGAAGCGATGCCGGCGCCTCTCAAAGCCGGGCAGCCGATTGAGATAGGGTTTAAAGTGTCGCAGATTGACAGTGTTGCTCTGCCCAAGTCGCCGATTGTCAGTGTTCAGCAGGCGGACAGCGCCAGCCGCGCGGTGTATGTGGCAAAGCCCGATGGGGCGGCTGGGCGCTACAAGGTCACTATCGAGGTGCCGGATGGCATCTGGCTGTGGATGGTTGATCTAGGCGGGGAGTTGGGCGAACAGATCATGCCCGCGCTGGCGGCAGGCAGTGCGGCGGCGTTGGCCGGTCAGCCTGACGGACTGGTGAACAGCCGGGCGGCGGTGAGTGCCGGAGCGGCCAGCGGTGCGTCGGCTGTGCCGCCGGTCGTGATGCTGTTGGTTGGCGTGGTGATCGGGTTAGCGGTCATGTTGTTCGCGCGGCGGGCTATGACCCGGAGGCCAGCATGAAGAAGATACCCGTTTCCCTTGCGCTGGTCTTGCTCGGGATGTCGCTCACCGTCTCGCTGTCGCAAGCGGGCGGCTGGGCGGTGGTGACGCTCGACGCTCTGCCGAAAAACGTCATCGCCGGGGAGCCGTTCACGGTCGGATTTATGGTGCGCCAGCACGGGCGCACGCCTATGGGCGGATTAAGACCGCCGCCGACGCTGGCATTGTGGCCCGCGAACCCGAGCAAAATAGTGGCTGTCGAGGCCGCCGACGCCGGGGAGAAGGGCCATTATTCTGCTACGGTGAACCTGCCGTCGAGCGGCACATGGAAGTGGACGGTCAGGGCGTTTGGCGCACAGGATCAGCCGCTACCCCCATTAACCGTGCTAGACAAAGAGGCGGGTAGCGCATCGGTTGGATCGCCTGTGCCGCCGCCCGTGATGCCAGCCGCGCCCGTTGTGCCACTGCCCCTGATTATCGGCCTGATTGGCGCGATTGGAAGCATCGGCGCGATCATCATCTGGAAGCGCACAGCGGCAGGGCCGGCTTTGGCGACAGCGGCGGCAGGGGCGATGATCGCCACAACGGGAGTCGGGCTGTTTGTGTTTCAGACCGCGCCTGCGGAAGCGCAGGCAGCCGTTCAGCCTGCGGTTATTCAGCCCGCTGTGGGCCAGCCGGATAAGGCGCAAATGGGTGGACAGTTGTTCATCGCCAAGGGTTGTATTGTCTGCCACGTTAACGGGGCCGTCAAGGAGGCGATTGGCAACTTCACCTCGTTCAACGTCGGGCCAGACCTGACGCACATTACCGACGGCAGAGCGGACGTTGAGGGGTACCGTCTGTGGCTGGAGAAGTGGCTGTGGAACCCCTCCCTGCTCAAGCCACAGGCCGAGATGCCCACACTCGGCCTTAGTGAAGCGGAAATCAGCGCGCTGGCCGTTTTCCTGACGAGCACGGCCCCGAAGTAATTTTCGCGCGCTCCCTCACCCCCGGCCCCTCTCCCATACTTGGGAGAGGGGAGAAAGAGCGCGCAACGACGGTGAGCGGAGGCCGGGACATGGCCGCGGCTTCGCCGCTACGAATCTGCGCTGTATCCTCTGTTCATTCGGCCAGTTGTCGAACTCCCCTGAACGGGCTATACTCCATTACGGGCGCGTTAGCCCGGCGCCAGATACAAAGTTACGGGCCTGTTCTGCGCTTTCTTCACGCAACGACTTATGGTTGAACGAGATGTGGGTCTGCCATCTTTCTGGGATGGGGCTTACCGATCCGGCAAAACCGTCTGGGATCTGGGCGAGCCGACGCCGGTGTTTCGCCGCCTGTTGAAGTGGCGGCAGTTTGCTGCGGGGCGCATGATCGTTCTGGGCGCGGGGCACGGCTATGACGCGCGCGAGTTTGCGCGGCGTGGCTTCAGCGTGGTGGCCGTGGATTTCGCGGCCGAGGCGGTGCGGTGGATGGCTGCGCTCGCCGACCCACAGGCGTCGGTGGAGATTGTGCACGCGAGTATTTTTGACCTGCCCCATACACTCGATGGCAGTTTTGATTATGTGCTCGAGTACATGTGCTACTGCGCGATTGATCCGGCCAGACGCGGCGACTATGCGGACCTGGTGGCGCGCCTGTTGAAGGTTGGGGGGCGACTGATTGACCTGGCCTTTCCCCTGACGCGCCACGACGGCGGCCCGCCATATGCCGTTTCGGTCGAGGAAATTGTCGCGCAGTTCGAGCCGCGCGGCCTCACGCTGATGGAGAGCGAATGGCCGGCTGATTCGCACCCCGCGCGGCGCGGGCGGGAGCAACTCCTCATTTTCCAGAAAATGCCGTAGCCGCTGGGGATTCCTCCGGCTATTTTCCTTGAGCCGCAAATGGGCGTAGAATATGACAATGGGTGTCTATGCGCCTGCCTTCGCCTCTGTTAATTCGGTCCTTCCAAGTTCCCCCCCGCCGCCAGCCTAACCTACGGCGCCGCGCGGCTGCCTTTGTTTTGCTCATGGTGGCTGTGCTAGGCGCGGGCCTGATCACTGTTGACCTGCTTGGCGACCTGCCCGCGCCGGATGCGTTGATTACCCGCGCCTCACCCGATACGACCAAGATTCTCGACCGACAAGGCCGCCTGCTATTTGAGGTGCTCGACCCGCGCGCCGGACGCCGCACGCGCCTGCCGCTGGGAGAATTGCCGGTTGCCTTCCGACAGGCGGTGCTGGCCGTCGAAGATGCAAACTTCTACCAGCATCCCGGTGTGGACATCGGCGGCGTCGCCCGCGCCGTCGTGCAGTTTGCCCGCGAAGGGCAGGTGGTGTCCGGCGGCAGTACCATCACCCAGCAATTAGCGCGCGACCTGCTCTTGTCTCGCGAGGAGCGCGAGTCGCGCAGTCTGGCGCGCAAACTGCGAGAGATGGTGCTGGCCGTGCGCCTGACGGCTGTCTACCCGAAAGATACGATTCTGGAGATGTACTTGAACGAAGTGTACTTCGGCCAGTTGGCCTATGGCGCGGAGGCGGCGGCGCGCGCGTATTTCGGCAAGCCGGCACGCGAGCTTGATTTGGCCGAGTCGGCTCTGCTGGCTGGGCTGATCCAGTCACCGGCTGCGTATAACCCGCTGGTGAACTTTGACGCGGCCCGCCAGCGGCAAGGGGTTGTGTTGGGCCTGATGGTCAAGGACGGCTTTATCGGCGAGGCGGAGGCGAGGCTGGCGTTGAATGAGCCTCTGCACTTCGCCGTGCAGGAAACAGGCGGCGCGGCGGCGAAGATGCGCGCACCGCATTTTGTCACCTATGTGCTTAGTCTGCTTGAAGCGCAATATGGGGCGGAGACGGTCAACCATGGCGGGCTGCGTGTTGTAACCACGCTTGACCTTGACCTGCAAGAGCGCGCCGAGGCCACTATCCGCCGCCAGTTATCCGAATTGGCGCGGCGCACACGCGAAGAGGGCGCGCCCGACCATCATGTGCATGACGCCGCGCTGGTTGCCTTGAACCCGACGACCGGCGAAATCGTGGCGATGGTTGGCAGTCCCGACTACTTTGATGCGAGCATAGATGGCGCGGTCAACGTCGCGCTGGCAAAGCGCCAACCCGGCTCCGCGATAAAGCCGATCACCTATGCGGCCGCTTTCAGCCGCGACTACACGGCGGCCACGGTGTTGTCGGACGTGCCAACGGCGTTCCTGACCAAAGAGCAGCAGCCGTATGAGCCCCAGAACTACGACCGGGCGTGGCACGGGCCGATTGCTCTGCGGCAGGCGCTCGCCACGTCGTCGAATATGATTGCCGTCAAGGTGCTCGACCACATTGGGCTTGGCGCGATGGTGGACACGGCGCGCGCGCTGGGCATCTCAACGTTCAGCGATCCTGACCGCTTCGGCCTCTCATTGACGCTCGGCGGCGGTGAGGTGAAGCTGTTGGAGCTGACGGCGGCGTTCGCCGCGTTCGCTAACCTCGGCCGGCGTGTGGAGCCGGTGGCGATTCTTAACGTCGCGTCAACGGCGGGCTGTGGATTGTGGGTTGCAGATTGCGGAAGGACTGTACTATATGATGTTCAGGCCGGAGTCCGCAGCCCACAAGCGGCCATCCGCCCGCCGGTTGCCTACCTCATCACAAACATTCTATCGGACGATGCCGCGCGTATCCCAGCCTTTGGCGAGAACGGCGTGCTCAAGTTGAGCCGACCCGCCGCGGCGAAGACGGGCACGACCAGCGACTTTCGCGATAATTGGACTGTCGGTTATACGCCCGACCTCGCCGTGGGTGTCTGGGTGGGCAACGCCAACAACGAGCCGATGTATCAGATTTCGGGTATCACCGGCGCGGGCCCGATCTGGCACGATTTCATGGAGGAGGCGCTCAAAAATCGCCCCGCGCGCGAGTTTGAGCGCCCGGACGGCTTGATTGAGGCGGACGTGTGCATCACATCGGGCCTGCTCGCGACCGAGCTTTGCCCGCGCCGACGCGCGGAACTGTTCATCGCGGGCACGGAGCCGACACGCTACGACGACAGCCATCGCCGGCTGGTGTTGGACGGCGCAACAGGGCTGGTATGGGCAGATGGCTGTCGCGGCCCGCGCGTGGAGCGCATTTACTGGTATCTACCGGCGGACGCGCAAGCCTGGGGGCGCAAACAGGGCGTCCCAGAGCCGCCAGCCTACACCTGTAAGGGACAGCCCGTTGAGAGCGGGGAGCAGGCGGGAACTTACGACGCGGGAACAGCGTTAATGATAGTGAGTCCTGCGCCCAACGCGACGTTTGCGCTCAGCCCGCAAATCTCACTGGAGTCGCAACAGATTGAAATCTCGGCGCGCGCGACCACGCGGGCCGCCCTGCGCGAAGTGACGTTGTGGGTTGACGGGGCGCCGATGGCGACATTTTCCCAGCCGCCGTATCGCGTCTGGTGGCCGTTGGCGGCCGGCGCCCACGAGGTGGTCGCAGTGGGCGTCACGAGCGATGGACAGCAGGTGGAGAGCGCGCCGATCAGGTTCTGGGTGGAGAGGGAATAAGACTGATCATCCGCCAGGAGACGACCCATGTTCAAAGTACGCAACCTCTTGTATATCATGCTTACCCTGATAGTCGTCGTCGGGTGTGAGAGCAGTGCAACGCCGACAGCGGAGCCGACACCACAGCCTACCACCCCGCCCGTGACTGTTCCGTCGCCCGCGCCGGTGATCTTCAAGCCCGGCGAGTTGTTTCCGCTCGGCATCAGCAACGAGGCGTTGAGCGTGCTCACTACGCAACCCCTCGATAAGACCGAGGACGCGCCGGTTGCCAAAGACAAGGCCCGTATCGTCGTGCAGTTCAACCACCCCGTCGTGCCGCTCGTCTCGGTTGAGGCGCAGAAGAGACTGCCACAGCCGCTGAGCATCGAGCCGGCGGCGCCGGGCGAGGGCCAGTGGGTCAATACCTCGACCTACGTCTTCACGCCGAATCAGGCGTTGAGGGTCGCTATGAGCTACACTGTGACGGTCGGAACCGTCAAGGACATGTTCGGGCAAACGCTAACCGCGTTCGCATGGTCGTTCAAGACGGTGCCACCGGCTGTCATCAACCGCTTTCCCGACGACAACACACAGTTTGTCGGCACGACCCAGCCGATCAGCATGACGTTCAACATCGCGATGTTGCACCTTTACAAAATAATCTACCGATGGCATACTGAGACCATTCTGAGTTGAGGAGGGAGAATGGAAGCCCAGCCGTTGGTGCTCAGCGCCCCGCAACGGGCCGAGTTGACCGCCCTGCGCGAACACGCCGCCAAACC
>JACQEC010000313.1 GCA_016200765.1 Chloroflexota bacterium
CGGCCAGCAAAGCGGTTGCCAAACAGCGTGAGGTGTGGCCGTTGCTTCGCCCCTACGAATGTGCGTCATGCCCCCAAGTTCGCGATGTCGTTCCAAATTCGCGTGAACACTACCCTTGAGAGGTGAACTTGCATGGTCATCCGCCCGGCCGCCAAGGCCGACGAAGGCGCGATTAAGCGCATTGTGCGCGCGGCGCGCATCAACCCGACAAATCTTGACTGGCGGCGCTTTCTGGTAGCAGAAGTGGATGGGCGCATCGTCGGCACAGGGCAGGTCAAGCCGCATCGCGACGGCAGTCGCGAACTGGCTTCGATAGCCGTCGTCCCCGCCTATCAGCGGCAGGGCGTTGGCGGGCAGATCATCCGCGCGCTGGTCGCCCGCGAGAACGGCACGCTCTACCTGACGTGCCGCGCCCCATTGGGGGCGTATTACCCACGCTTTGGCTTTCGCGCCATCGGGCGCGATGAGATGCCGCCCTACTTTCGCCGCCGTGCGTGGTTCATGCGTTTCTGGGGCGGCCTCGTGATGAAGCGCGACGGCGATTGAACTCTTTCAATCGCGAGTGCGAATGCCGCCATCTGCGATGTCCCAGATGGTCGTCGCGAATCGTTCGACAAAGTAGCGGTCATGCGCCACGGCGAGCACGGTGCCCTCAAAGGACGAGAGCGCCTGCTCGAAACGGGCGCGCGACGAGATATCCAGGTGGTTGATCGGCTCGTCGAGCAATAGGAAGTTACAGCCGCGCGCCACGAGGCACGCGAGTTCCAGCCGCGAGCGTTGGCCGAACGACAGCGAGCGCGCCGGCACAAATACATCATCGCCGCTGAAGAGGAACCGGTGCAGGAACGAGCGCGCCTCGGTCTCCGTCAGCGGTGACAGCGAGCGGACGGTGGTCAAGGCGTTCAGGTCGGGAGCGAGATCGGTCTGTTCCTGCGCCATGTACCCGACGCGCACGTTAGCCCCCAGCCGCGCGCGCCCGGCCAGTGGAGCCAGTTCACCGGCAATCGTGCGCACCAGCGTTGATTTGCCCGCGCCGTTAGGCCCCATCAGCGCGACCCGCTCGCCCTGACGGATATGTCGGTTAAGTCCGGTCAACAGCGCGCGCGCCTCGTAGCCTACCGACAGATTGTCCAGCACCAGCACATCCTGACCGCTGGCGGGCGCGTCCCCGAACTCCACGCTCATCTGCCAGCCCGCCTTCGGCTTGTCCACGCGCTCATCCGATTCGAGATAGCGGTCGAGCTTCTTCTCGCGCGACTTGGCTTTGCGCGCAACCTTCTTGGCGTAACGGCGCACGTTGGGCTGGCGCGAGGTGGTCGTGCGCTCCACCCAGGCGGCCTGCTCCTTGGTCTGGGCGATGTCTTGCCTGATACGCCGGATGTCGGCCTCCTGATCGCGCCAGCGATCCCACTGCCGTTCGCGCTCGGCTACCTTCTGCTCGAAATAGGCCGAGTAGTTGCCCGTGTACTCGCGGACAGAGTGTGTCTGCGGGTCGAGTTCGAGGATGCGCGAGACCGTCCGGTCGAGGAACGTGCGGTCGTGTGAGACGACCAGCGCCGCGCCGGGGAAATCGTTTAGCCACTCTTCGAGCCACTCCAACATCAGCAGATCGAGGTGGTTGGTCGGCTCGTCAAGCAGGAGCAGTTGCGGGTCGGCCAACAGCACGCTCGCCAGCGCCAGCCGCGTCTTCTGCCCGCCGCTAAGGACGACTACCGGCGTGGACAGCGGCACCTGCTCCAAGCCGAGCGCCGACAGCACGCTTGCCACGCGGCCCTCATCGGGCGCGGTCGCCGCGAGGCGCGCGAGCGCGCGCTCGTACTCGCGCTGGAGGTCGCCCTTCGACAGGCTCAGGACGGCGCCCTTCGACGGGTTCAGGACGCCGGGCGACTGCGCCAGCGAGCCTGCCAGCCGCGCGACCTCTGCCGCCAAATCCGCTTCATCATTGCGTGTACGGTTCAAAAAACCGGCCAACGTCTGATCAGCCTCAAGCACAAGCCCCTGCGGCAGGTAGCCCAGACGCAGGTGCGGCGGCACGAGCTGGACACTGCCTGCGTCCGGCTGGTCAAGTCCGGCGAGCAGGCGCAGAAGGGTTGTCTTGCCCGCGCCATTGGGGCCAACCAGACCGACGCGCTCGCCCGCGCTGATGCTGAAGGTAACCTCGTCCAGTATCGGTTCGACGCCAAAAGATTTTGTTAAATGGTGAGCAGTAAGCACCGATTAACCTCTAGCCGATGGCAGATGGCAAATGGCAGATAGCGGATGGCAGATAGCGAATAGCCATCGGCCATTAGCCATCAGCCACCGGCCTCAAGTCTTGCGCCCCTGCCACTTCTCGTATATGTCGGCAATCACGTCGTCAATGGATTCGCGATGCGTCTCCACGTCGAGGATGGGCGTTTGCGCGGCGGCTTGAGCGAGCAGGTCGGAGATGTTCACCCGAGCCGCGTCGAAGATGTATTCGTGCCGCCCGGCCTCGCTTTTCACCAGCGCCGCATGGTCGAAGACCGGAGCGACGCCGTCGGGCGTCTCGATCAGCAGGTGGCGGCGGCTGGTGAACTGACTGCGCAGGCGCTCGAAGTCGCCATCGAAGGCGATGCGCCCCTTGTCAATCAGCACGATGCGCCCGGCCAGTTGTTCCAGATCAGACATGTCGTGGCTGGTGACCATCACGGTCACGGCCTGTCCGGAGCCTGTCGAAGGGCGGTTCAGGTCTTTGATGAACTGCAAGACGTTGCGCTTGGCGAGCACGTCCAGCCCGATGGTCGGCTCGTCAAGAAAGAGTATCTCCGGCTCGTGGATGAGCGCCAGCCCAAGGTCGGCACGCATCTTCTGGCCGAGGCTCAATTCGCGCACGAGGCTGTTGAAGAACTCGCCCAGCCCCAGCAGTTCCGTGACCACGCCCAACATGCGCCGGTAGCGCTCGTCGGGAATATCCCAGACCACGCGCTTCCATTCAAACGAGGCCGCGACCGGGTGATCCCACCAGAGTTCGGTGCGCTGGCCGAACACGACGCCGATGTGGTTCACATAGCGGGCGCGGTCGCGGATGGGATCCATGCCCAGCACGCGAATCAGGCCGGCGTCAGGCGAGAGCACCGACGACAGGAGTTTGACCGTGGTGCTTTTGCCCGCGCCGTTCGGCCCAGCATAGGCGACAATCTCGCCGCGATGGATGGTCAGGTTGATGTCTTGCAGGGCGCGCACCTCGCGGAAGCGCGGGTGGATCAGGCCGCTCAAGGCCTCCGAGAGTTTCTCGGAACGCTGTCGCTGGCGGAACGTCTTATAGACGCCCGCCAACTCAACTACGATGTCCGAGCGGGTGGTATCGCTGTGAGCCGGTGCGGCCATACTGCTTCAATCCTTTCGAGAAAGCCCAGATCGCCAGCGCGCCAAGCGCCAGCGCCGCCAGCGGCGTGATGAAACCGCCGAGCGGCGAGTCGTCCAAGCCCAGTAGGGCGCGGCAGGGAAACCACGCCACAAAGCCAATCGGCACAATGCTTAACAGGCCGCCAAGCATCGGCAAGGGTAGGCCGTCGAGCGGAAACGCTTTCAGGCTGTAAACCATGTACACCAGCGGTGTGCTGATCTCTTCGGCGGCGCGCGGCGCCCAGAACGCCAGACTGCCCCACAGGTACGAGAAGGCGACCACCACCGCGCACGACGCGGCTAGATTGAGCGCGAACAGCGCCAGCCATGCGGGGGACAGCGACAGCCCCAAGTTCAGCCCGGCCCACGCGGTCAGCCCCAGCCCCAGCATGAGCACGCCTGATAGGGACAGCGGAAGAAACCCCTCGGTCAGCAGGGTCATCCAGATAGGCTGGGGCTGGATGAGAATGTGATCGAGTTGGCCGCGGCCAATGCGGCGGCTGATATACAGCACGTTGTAGCTGAAGAATGTTTCGAGAACGCCCCGCACCAGCGTCGAGTAGCCGAGCAAGAAGAGCACCTGATATTTGCTCCACGGGCCGATGCCGTCGAATCGCTCGGCCAGCAGAAAGGCGGCCGCGACGGCGGCGACGTTCAACAGCGTGTCCGAGAGGTACCACGTCAGGAAGAGCCGCATAGAGCGGGTCAGCATCAGGAAATCCATGCGCGCGTACAGCCGCCACAACTGCAAGAGCCTGATGGCTGATGGCTGGTGGCGGGTGGCTGATGGCGGGTGGCTATCGGCTATCCACCATCGGCTATCTGCCCCCTTATCCGCCAAAGGACACCAGCCTTTCTCGATTGAGGCGCCACAGCCAGCCCGCCACCGGCCACAAGATAACCGCCCACAGCGCCTGCATGACCAACAGAAACAGCGGGTCACCCGTGCCGGTGTAAATTGTCAAAGGGGCGGAGGCCACCGAGGCGAACGGCAGCCACCGCAAGACCTCGCCCATCCCCCATGGCATCAACTGGAGCGGGATGAGCGCGCCGGAAAGGAGCACGCTGACCGCCGAGCGCAGGTTCTCAATCGCATAGGTGCTGTACTCAAAATAGACCATCAGCCCGCCAAAGATGAACTCCAGAGCCACCCCCACCGTGATCGCCAACACCAGGCTGATCACGAACAGCGCGAGCGCGGCCGCGCTCGCGGGCATGGGGCTCACGCCCAACAGCGGTGAGAGCATTAGCAGGGGCAGTGAGAACGTGACGGAGCCGAAGAACCAGCGCCCGATCATCTTGGAGGTGAACTGACCGACCAGTCCCATCGGCTGTAGGAAACTGACCGCCAGCGAGCCGTCGCGCAGGGATACCCACAGTTCGGTGCGGGTGGTCAATGGGTCGGCGAATACTTCCTCGATCAACGTGTAGGTCAGCACGGAGGCCGCGCTCATGCCCGCGACCGCGCCCCGTCCCGCGAAGATGACCTGCCAGATGGACAACAGCACCAACACGCGCAAGAGGCGAAACAGGTATTGCAACAGGAACAACGGATCGTCGCCGATGGCTCCGGCGGCTTCCATCGCGGCTGTTTTCCAGTACGGGCGCAAGCGAATGAGTCGCATGGTCTAGACCGGCGCCGCCCGAAACTCGTCAGCGGTCATGCCCAACAGCAGTACGTCGTGGTACTCACCTCGGCTAAAGATCATGCGCCGGAGGCGCCCCTCCGGCTGGAAGCCGAGTTTCAGGTGCAGGCGCAGGGAGGGCTCGTTAAACGCATAGACGCGCACCGTGACCTTCTGATAGCGCAATTCGCCAAAGAAGTAGCGCAGGATCAGCCGGATCGCCTCGCTAGCATAGCCCTGTCGGCGGTGGTCAAGCCCAATGCACACCCCGTAGTCGAAGGTGCCGTTGCGCGACGAACAGTCGTGCGTGCTAATGCTTCCGACAACTTTGCCCTCGTGATTCTCAATGACCCAGAAGAAGTTGTCGTGCTTTGGCTCCGCCATCGCCTGTTCCGCCGCCCACTGCCGACTCCGTTCGGGCGAGCGCGGGAAGGGGATGAAATACAGTGAGCGGGTCAGTTCGCTGTCTGCGTCGAAGGCCTCGAAGGCCGGCCAGTCGTCGGGCCGGAGCGCGCGCAAGCGCACCCGTTCGCCCTGAAATACGTTGGTCATCGTCACCCCTGTTAGAGAATAACAAAAAAGCCGTGAGCGCAAGAGGAGCGCCCACGGCCAAGCCACACAACGTCAGAACGAACTACAAGCAGGCAGACTCCTCCCCCGGTCGGTTGGTGCTGTATGAGATGAAGGTTGTCATGGTGTCTGCGCGCTGGTTTGCAAAAGTTACGCGACGAGTATAACAACGGGCGGGGGCGCTGTCAAATCGAAAGCAGTTGTTCGAGAATAAAGCGGAACCGGGAGGGCAGGCTTCAGCCGGAGGGGGATGGGGAGCCATGAGACCGGCTGAAGCCTGCGCTCCAGACGACGATATGGGAGAGCAGGCTTCAGCCGGACAACTATGCGCTGCCCGATTTCGGAAATCAGGCGCTGTGCCTTTTCGGCTGAAGCCTGCTCTCCGGCGACGAGGTGCGGCGGGCGATTACGGAAAAAGGGCGAAAGCCTGTACAATACGCGCTCGATGCTTGCGACCTACGCCGCCCTCGCGCGCCTCGCCTTCCAGCGGTATCTGGCCTACCGCACGGCGAATCTGGCCGGGCTGGCGACCAACGCCTTCTTTGGCGCCCTGCGCGCCTATATCTTGATCGCCCTGTTCGGCGCGCAGACCCATGTGGCGGGTTATTCGGTTCAGGGCGCGGTGACCTACACCGGCCTGACCCAGATGCTGCTCGCGTACCTGCCGCTGTATGGCTGGTGGGAACTGATGCTCACCATCCAGACCGGAGAGATTGCCGCCGACCTGTCGCGGCCGGTGGATTTCTTCCTGTACTGGCTGGCGCAGGATGTTGGCCGGGCGGCGTGCCAGTTCGTCATGCGCGGCCTGCCCATCTTGGCGCTCTACGCGCTGTTCTACTCTCTTGCTCTGCCGCCGACGCCGTGGCACGCCGCCGCTTTCGTCGTGTCGCTGGTCTTGGCATTGCTGGTCAGCTTCGCATGGCGGTTTCTGGTCAGCCTGTCGGCGTTCTGGACGCCCGACGCGCGCGGCGTGGGGCGCACCGCGTGGACGGTGGCGATTGTCCTGTCGGGCTTCATGATGCCGGTGGCGTTTTTCCCGCCGTGGGCGGAAGCGTTGATGCGCCTGACGCCGTTTCCATCGCTGATCAACACCGAAGTTGAAATCTATCTCGGCATCGTCGGCGGTCCGGCTCTGCTGGGCGCGCTGGCCGGACAGTTATTCTGGTTTCTGGCGCTGGCCGCTCTGTCGCGTCTGGTTCTGGCGGCGGGTGTGAAGAAACTGGTCATTCAGGGCGGCTGAAGGAATTTGAGATTTCTGATTGGTTGATTTTGGATTGGCAATCCCCTCATCTTCAGACGGGAAAGTCTAATAATCTAAAATCAAAGATCAAAAATGATTTTGGGGCACACGATGCGGCTGTACTTCAAGCTGATTGGCATCCGCGTTCGCGCGCAGATGCAGTACCGGCTGTCCTTTTGGGTTGATCTCGCCGGCACCGGTCTGGCGACCGGCGTCGAGTTTCTGACGCTGGCGGCTGTCTTCGGGCGGTTCGGCAGTATCGGCGGCTGGTCGCTGGGCGAGGTCGCGTTCCTGTACGGGCTGGTCGAGACGGCCTTTGCGACGATGGATATGATCTTCAGCGGCTTTGACCCGGACTTCTTTTCCCAACAGGTGCGGCGAGGCACGTTTGACCAGATGCTCCTGCGGCCGGTGAGCCTGCCCCTGCAAATCTTCGCGTCCGAGTTCCTGCTTCGCCGGATCGGGCGCATGGCGCAAGGGCTGGCGGTCTGGGGCTTCAGCCTGACGCTGACCCATATCGCGTGGACGCCGGCCAAACTGCTCTACTTGCCGGTCGTCACGGTCAGCACCGTCGCGTTCTTCGGCGGGCTGTTTGTGGCGGGCGCCGCCCTCTGTTTCTACACCGTGCAGTCCATCGAGGCCGTCAACATCTTCACCTACGGCGGGACGTACATGCTGTCGTATCCGATGCACATCTACGACGAGTGGTTTCGCCGCTTCTTCATCTATATCGTGCCGTCCGCCTTGTTGGTCTATTACCCGGCGCTGTTCTTTCTCGACAAGCCCGATCCGCTCGGCCTGCCGTCCTTCGCGCCGTTCCTCGCGCCGCTGGCTGGTTTCGGCACGCTGTTGGCGGCGTTCGCGCTGTGGTGGGTGGGAGTGCGGCGCTACACGTCAACGGGCACATAAAGCGGGCGCATCTTAATCATGCATGGTTCGACATCCTTCGACAGGCTCAGGATGCAGGCTCACCGTGCATGGTGAGCCTGTCGAACCATGCTGCCGTACGCTTATGACTCCTATCATCTCGGTTACTGATTTGCGGAAAGAATTCAAAGTCTTCCGCCACCATCGCGGCGCGCTGGGCGCGTTCCGGAACCTGGTGACGCGGGAGTACAAAGTTGTGAAGGCCGTGGACGGCATCGCCTTTGCCATCGAGCCGGGCGAACTGGTCGGCTATCTCGGCCCGAACGGCGCCGGGAAGTCTACGACCATCAAAATGCTGACCGGTATCTTGGTGCCGACCTCCGGCGAGATTTGCGTCAGCGGCCGCGTGCCGTGGCGCGAGCGGCGGGCGCACGTGGCGCGCATTGGCGCGGTCTTCGGTCAGCGCAACACGCTCTGGTGGGACCTGCCGGTGGTCGAGTCGCTCGACCTCCTGCGCCACATCTACCGGGTTCCGGCAGAGCGCTACACGCGCAACCTCGCCACGTTCCGCCAACTGCTCGCGCTGGACGAGTTCCTGCATACGCCCGTGCGCTCGCTCTCGCTCGGCCAGTTGATGCGCGCCAATCTCGCGGCGGCCCTGCTCCACGATCCCGACGTGCTGTTTCTCGACGAGCCGACGATCGGGCTGGACATCGTCGCCAAAGAGCGCATCCGCCAGTTTATCCAGCGCATCAATCGCGAGCGCGGCATGACGGTTATCCTCACGACGCACGATTTGTCGGATGTCGAGAAACTGTGCGAGCGCGTGATGATGATAGACCGCGGCCATCTGCTCTTTGACGGCAAACTGGCCGACCTGCTCCGGCGCTTTGGCGGCGAGCGCGAACTGGTGGTGGATTTCGCAGACGAGGTGCTCGACGCGGCGGTGGAGGGAGCGCAAATCGTCGAGCGCGACGGCCCGCGCGTGACCTACCGCTTCGCGCGCGACGCCATCAGCGCGTCGGAGTTAATCAGCCGCCTGTCGGCGCGCTACCGGCTGGTTGATCTATCGGTGCGCGAGCCGGAGATTGAGGCGACCGTGCGCAGGATTTACGAAGAGCGGCTGTTGGACAACGATGGGGGTTGAACGGATAATGGCAAACGCGGCATTTATCGTATAATGTGTAGGAGGAGGCGCCCATGGAGATCAGCACCAAAGAACTGGCACGGGTGAACGTGGTCGAGGTCAAAGGCCGGGTGGATCACGACTCGGCTCCTGACCTCCATAAGACGCTGGATGAACTCGTGCAGGCGCGCCGGTACAACATCGTGGTTGATTTGAGCGGCGTGGACTACATGAGCAGTGGCGGGCTAAAGGCGTTGCTCTCCGCGCACAAGAACACGCAAGGCCGGCAGAGGGGCGACGTGCGGCTGGTCGGGCCGTCGGCGCTGGTGGCGGAAACGCTCAAACTCGTGGGCTTTGACAGGATCTTCAAAATCTACCCGCAGCTCGTGGATGCGGTCGGGAGTTTCTAACCGCGTCGCCGTTGGAAGGACATCGCATGATCACCAAAATTCTCGTGCCGCTCGACGGCTCGCCTACGGCAGAAGCGGTGCTTGAGCCGGTGCTGTCGCTGGCCAGGCAACTGCAGGCCGAAGTGACCCTGCTGGCGATTGAGTCCGGTCAGGCCGCCCTGCCCGCTACCTATGAGCGTCAGGTCTATGAAGAGCGAGCCTATCTGAAAGTGCAGGTGCTCGCGTTTGAGGAGCAGGGCCTGACCGCGCATTATGTGGTTCGCACCGGCGACCCGGCCGCCGAAATCGTGGACTATGCGACGGTCAACAAAATGGATATGATTGCGATGTCCACCCATGGGCGAACGGGCCTCACCCGCGCGCTGATGGGCAGTGTGGCCGAAACCGTCGTGCGGCAATCATCGGTGCCGGTTCTGCTGGTTCGCGCGTGATTATCCGTTAGCGTCCGTTGAGCCGGTGGACGAGGCCCACAAACGACGTGTCGCGCGGCGTGGCGGGCATGAGCAGGTTAAAGCCCTGCGCGATACGCTGTTCGAGGTTGCGCTCGTTCACTTGCGGCGAGCCGCATAACACGCCGAACTCGCGGCAAATCTTGACCGCCTCTTCGACAGCCGCATCCACCTCCGGATGCGGCTGTCCTTTATAGCCCAGCGACACCGACAAATCTCCCTCGCTGATCAGGAACAGCCCCGGCTTTTTGACCTCGCGCAGGATGGAGCGCAGGTTCAGCACCCCTTCTTCGGTCTCGCATTGAAGGATGGGCAGAATCTCGCCCTGCGGGTCGAGCGGCCACACGTCGGCGCGGTCGTAATAGTCCACCATGCTCAAACCCCAATAGCGCGCGGCGTTCAGCGGAAAGTTGCCGCGGATGCCGATCGGCTCCTTGTCGGGCGCGTCTTTGGCCTGAATGTAGCGTGAGGCTTTGAGCGCGTGCCAAGCGTCGTCCACCGTGTTGATCATCGGATAGATGATGCCATAGACGCCGATGTCGAGCACCTGCTTGATGACCCAGTTATTGTGCTCGCGCCCATTGGCCGGAATGCGCACAAACGGCGCGACCACCGGCGCCAGAGTGCCGCTCTCCACAATCTGCTGGCGGTTCAACATGAATTGGAGCGACAGGCGCAGGTCGCCGGGGTTAAACGGGTTGTGCTCCAGATCAAACACGACGCCATCGTAGGGCGAGGTCGCCGCCCAGTACGCATCGGGGATAGAGCCGACGGCGGCAAAGGGAACGACGGCAATCTTGCCCTGCTCCAAAACTTCGATCACTCGATTTAAACGTGGCACGATCACTCC
>JACQEC010000033.1 GCA_016200765.1 Chloroflexota bacterium
TTCACGATGCAGGATTTGGCCGAGCACACCAGCACGTGGGATGAGCCGATCGCGGTGGACTACGGCGGCTATCGGGTTTACGAGTGCCCGCCAAACGGGCAGGGCATCGCCGCGCTGATGGCGCTGAACCTCGTCCGCGAGTTCGACTTGAAGGGGATGGGGCACCTGAACGCCGATACCCAGCACATCTTGATCGAAGCGATGAAACTGGCCTTCGCCGACGCGCACGAATATGTGGCCGACCCCCGCATGGCCGAGGTGCCGATCAAGGAACTGCTCTCGGACGACTACGCCTGCGAGCGGCGGCGGCTGATTGACATGCGCCGCGCCGCGCCGGAGTTTTTGCCCGGCAACCCGCTCAAGGGCGGCGATACGGAGTATCATTCGGTGATAGACCGCTGGGGCAACGCCTGCTCATTTATCTGCTCGCTCTACATGAGCGGCTCGTTCGGCTCCGGCGTCGTCGTCGGCGACACCGCCATCCCTTTGCAGAATCGCGGCAACTTGTTCTCGCTCGACCCCAAGCACCGCAACGTCATCGCGCCCGGCAAGCGGCCTTACCATACGATCATCCCGGCGATGGCCGTGCCGCTGGACGAGAGCCGCCCGTACCGGGTCATTTCCTTCGGCGTGATGGGCGGCTTCATGCAGCCGCAGGGGCATTTGCAGGTCATGTGCAATCTCGCCAACTTCGGCCTGAACCCGCAGGAAGCGCTCGACGCGCCGCGCTTCCGGGTGGACGGCGGCGCGAAGGTGGCGATTGAGCCGGGCGTGCCCGAGGCGGTGCGCGCAGAATTGGCCGCGCGCGGGCACGACCTGAGCGTGAGCGGCTGGTGGAACGCCGGCTTTGGGCGCGGGCAGGTCGTCGCCGTGGACGCGGACAGCGGCGCGATTGTGGCCGGCAGTGAGCCGCGCTCGGATGGGTCCGCCGTGGGGTGGTAAGGGAGGAATGGTGTATGGCGACAACGATCTATGAGCAACTGATTGCCGAAGGGATTAAAGGTCTGCCGCCCGACATGCTGGCGGAGATCGCCGATTTTGTCTATTTCATCCGCAAGCGGGCGCTACAGCCGCAGGCATTTGAAGCGGATTTGCAGCATCTGAGGCTGGAGGTCGAGTTAAAGCGGCTGAGTCGAGACGAGGCGGCTCATCTCGAAATGGAAGCGGTGGGGTGGTAAAAGTTATTTCCGGCGCTTGACAATCTCATAGCACGCGCCTATACTGTTGCCGTCAATCAATCCCGCTGCACAGCAGAGAAAGGAGCAGGCGACATGTCAACTTCCCGCGCGGTCTTCATGTGGGGGCTTCTGGCCCGCGGGGAGAGTCTGCCTGCTCGTTGTTCGGTGTGATGGGTTAGCGCATCTAACGCATCGTGCCGCAGTCGCTCCTCGGGCGTCTGCGGTTTTTTTTGTGGCTCACGACGGTTAATGGGTGAGCATGGCCGCGGCTCTTCAGAAGCCCGCGGCCATTTTTGTTGATGCCTGAAAGGAATCACACCTTGAATGACAGCGTAGATTTACTCGTCACCTATCTCCGTCCCCAGTGGCGGCGCGTGGCGTTATTGGGGGCGCTGGTGTTCAGCGGCATTGCCCTGCAGTTAGCCAACCCGCAGGTCATCCGCGCTTTCATTGACACGGCGCTGGCGCATGGCTCACCCACCGCGCTGACGACCGCGGCGCTCGCCTTTTTCGTCATCGCGCTGGCCCAGCGCGGGGTGACGTTGGCCGCCGACGTGCTGGCCGAGGATGTCGGCTGGGCGGCAACTAACGCCTTGCGCGCCGACCTGACCGAGCACTGCCTGCGACTGGACATGACCTTTCACAAACAGCACACACCCGGCGAGCTCATCGAGCGCATTGATGGCGACGTTTCGACGCTGGCCGGCTTCTTCTCGCAATTCAGCATCCGCGTGCTGGGCAACGGGCTGTTGGTGCTTGGCGTTCTCATCTTGCTTTTTCGCGAAGACGCGCGGCTGGGCGCCGGGCTGGCGCTGGTCGCCGCCGCGACGTTCGCCGTGCTTGGCCTTCTGCAAAGCCGCGCCGTCGCGCGCTGGAACGCCTCGCGGCAGACGCGCGCGCGCTTGAACGGATTTCTCGAAGAGTGGATCTCCGGCGCGGAAGACATTCGCGCCATTGGCGCCGAGCCGTATGTGATACGCCGCCTGCTCCGGTTGATGCGCGACGTGCTGGAGGCCGTGCGCGGGGCGGTGGTGTTCGGCGTCGCGATTCATGGCCTGACCGATCTGGTGTTTGCCTTCGGCTACGTCGCCGGGCTGGCGCTGGGCGTCTATCTCTTCCAAGCGGGCACGATTACGCTGGGCACAACGTACCTGATTATCCATTACATCAGCCTGATGGCGGTGCCCTTACAGCACATCCGGCGCGAGGCCGAAGACTTTCAGCAGGCCGCGGCCGGCATCCAGCGTGTCAACGAGTTGCTGCAGATGCGGGCGACGATCCCAGAAGAGCGTGAGATAGGGGTGCGAGGACACGGCGACGCGCGGCCTTCGGAGCGCAGGCTTCAGCCGAACAGAGCCGCGCATGCGCCGGCCGTCGAGTTCTGCAACGTCTCGTTTCATTACGAAGGCAATGGCAACGTCCTGCACGACGTTTCGTTCGCCCTGCCCGCCGGCAAGGTGCTAGGCGTACTGGGGCGCACCGGCAGTGGCAAGACGACGCTGACGCGCCTGCTGTTCCGGCTGTACGACCCATCGGAAGGGCGCATCGGCTTGAATGGCAGAGACCTGCGCGATTACCCCGTGCCGGAACTGCGCGCGCAGGTCGGTATGGTCACGCAGGACGTGCAGTTGTTCCGCGCCGCTATCCGCGACAACTTGACGTTCTTCAACCCGCAGATAGATGACGCGCAGATCGAGCGCGCGCTGAAGGAACTGCGGCTGTGGGAGTGGCTGCAAACCCTTCCGGATGGCTTGTCCACGCCGCTGTTGGCCGGAGGGCAGGGCCTGTCCGCAGGTGAGGCACAATTGCTGGCCTTCACCCGTGTCTGGCTCAAAGAGCCGGGGCTGGTGATTTTAGATGAGGCCTCGTCGCGGCTCGACCCGGCCACCGAAACGCTATTGGAGCGCGCAGTAGATCGCCTGTTTGAGCGCCGCACCGGTATCGTCATCGCGCACCACCTGCGCACCGTCCAGCGCGCCGACGATATTCTAATTCTTGACGAGGGGCGCGTCGCCGAATACGGCCCGCGCACCGCGCTGGCGGCTGATCCGGCTTCGCGCTTCTACCGTCTTCTGCAGACCGGCATGGAGGAGGTCTTAGCATGACCACATCTATCCCACAGGCGCGCCCGACGCTCGAGACGTGGCCGTTGAATTTACGACTGATACGCTACTGCGCCGGGCCGTTCGCCATCCACTGTGCGTTTGTGTTGTTCGTGTTCGGCCTGCAGGTCGCGCCCGGCCTGATCGAGAAGGCGGTGTTCGACACGCTTAGCGGCAACGCTCCGGCCGCCCCGGGCGTGTGGGGACTGATTGCGCTGTTGGTCGCCACCGAGGTGGCGCGGCTGGGCGGCACGGTGGCTCTGGAAGCCTACGGCTGGACGTTCCGAGGCACGGTCAACGCCCTCATGCGCCGCAACCTTCTCGCCAGCATCCTGCGGCGGCCCGCCGACCGCGCCCTGCCCGTCTCGCCCGGCGAGGCGGTCAACCGCTTTCGCAACGATGTGTCCGAGGTCGGAGACTTCCCAACGTGGCTGCCGGACATCGGAGGCAAACTGATCGCGGCGGTCATCGCCGTCGTCATCATGTTGCGGATTAATGCGACGATTACACTGTTCATCTTCCTGCCGCTGGCCGGCACCAGCATCATCAGCCACCTGCTCTGGGAGCGTTCGCGGCACTACTACGCGCTGAGCAGTCGCGCCACCGACGCAGTCACCGGTTTTCTGGGGGAGACGTTCGGCGCGGTGCAGGCGGTGAAGGTTGCCAGCGCCGAGGCAGGCATGGTCGCGCATCTGCGCGCGTTGAACGAAGCGAGACGCCGGGTGCAGGTGCGCCTCCGCTTATTCCGCGCCCTGCTTGACTCCCTCTACAGCGGGGCGGTCAGTTTTGGTGTCGGCATGGTGCTCTTGTTTGCGGGGCAGGCCATCAACGCAGGCACGTTCACAGTGGGCGACTTTGCGCTGTTCGTCAGTTACTTGTGGTTCGCAACGCAGTTGCCGACTGAACTCGGCAACTTCATTGGCGACTACAAGACCCAGGCGGTTTCAATTGAGCGGATGCTCGACCTGATCCGACCGGAACCGCCAGAGGTCTTGGTCGAGTTTCACCCGCTGGATGAGCGCGGCCTGCCGCCGCTCGTAATGGCGCCCCGCACAGCCGCGCACCGGCTGGAGCGGCTAGACCTGCGCGGGCTGACCCATCGCTATCCGGGCAGTCAGGCCGGACTCGGGCCAATTGACCTGACGCTGACGCGCGGCTCGTTCACGGTGGTCACCGGTCGGATTGGCTGCGGCAAATCTACTTTACTGCGGGTGCTACTCGGCCTCCTGCCAAAAACCGGCGGCGAGATTATCTGGAACGGCGAGCCGGTGGACGACCCGGCGGCGTTCTTCCGCCCGCCGCGCTGCGCCTACACCGCGCAGGTGCCGCGCCTGTTCAGCGAGACTCTGCGCGAGAATATCTTGATGGGCGTGCCGCCTGAACAGGCGGACTTGCCGACGGCGGTTCGGCTGAGCGTTCTGGAGCCGGACATCGCCGCGCTGGGTCAGGGGCTGGATACGCTGGTCGGGCCGCGCGGCATCCGCTTGTCAGGCGGGCAGGTTCAGCGCGCGGCGGCGGCGCGTATGTTCGCCCGCGACGCGGAACTTCTGCTCTGTGACGACCTGTCGAGCGCGCTGGACGTGGAGACGGAGCGCTCATTGTGGGAGCGGCTCTTTGCGCAGCGCGACGTGACCTGCCTGATCGTCTCGCACCGGCGGGCCGTCCTGCGCCGCGCCGATCAGGTTGTGGTGCTGAAAGACGGCAAGGTAGAAGCCACCGGCAAATTGGACGAACTGTTGGCGACGTGCGAGGAGATGCGCCAACTGTGGCAAGGGGACCGCGAAAGCCGGGGTTGACCAGCACTCTAAACGGAAATGCGCCCTCTGCGCGGGTTGAAACTTGCATCACGTCGCCGCGCATCAGTATAATGAGCGCATCAAACAATGCCAGCGCAAACCGATTTCTAAACAACCTTCGATCAGCTCAAAGCCATAGGGCAAGTCCTGTTTCAACTTCACAAAGGTTGACGCGGCTTTGCTGAAAGAACTGCGCGCGCTAACGCGGACTGGCTTCGAGCGCTTCCGCATAAACGGGCTGTCCTGAAACAGCCTGCTTGGGGCGTTGACATGTTGCGGTGCGATGTGGTGCTTGCCGTCTCACGACGGCGTTCACGATGCTATCGCCATATTCTCTGTGCATACCGGCAGGGAGTTTAGGCTTTGGGGAGTGCGTATGAATGCTCCGGAGTTGCTGAAATCCGTCCAATTTGTCGTCGGCGCGGATGGACAACCGTCGGCGGTGCAGATCAAAATTGAAGATTGGGAATTACTTCTCGACTGGTTGGAAGAGCTGGATGATCGCGCGCTCGTAAAGGACATGCTCCCGCAGTTGCGGCTTGGCCCGCACGCCACTGTGGCCCTGCGCTGGCAGGATGTGCGCAATGAATGGGATCTGTCCGATGTACCTGACCAGCCATGACGGCTTATGAGGTCCTGATTGAGTTCGAAGTGCACCATGCGCGCAAACGCCTGCCGGGGAGCGTTCGGCAGCAGATCAGGCGCCTATTCGATGATCTCGCCAGCAATCCGAGGCCATCGCATAGTCAGGCCATTGATATTGCGCAGTGGGAGGTGCCGCCTGGCGTCGAGGTTCGCCGGTTGCGCTTAGTTCCATGGCGCATCATCTATGCGGTGAACGATCAGGAGGCGTGGGTATGGATCTTGGCGATACGTCGCCGGCCGCCTTATAACTACGAAGACCTGCCTGACCTGATAGCCAGAATTCAAAGGTGATGCTACAACACCCGCGCGGCTTGCAGTTGGTCAGGCATTGCGCGCTGTGACATCACTCAGCAGAATACGAGCAGGTCGCCCGCGGCCTATTCCCCAACCCGTTCGAGGGGGGTTCTTTTGGCAAAAGTTCTTTATAACCGATACACCTCGCGCGCGTTGCCGCCGAGTATCTGCTCCGCGACGCGCATCGCCTCGCCTTCCGTCAGGAAACCGCCCTGCATTAAATCCTCCAACACAACGCCCAGCCCCCAGCGGCCCCAGCGCGCGCCCAGCCAGTAGAGTTCCGGCAGGCTGAAGGCGTCGGAGGCGTACATCAGTTTGCTGGTCGGCGCCAATTCCAGCAGTTGTCCAATCAGTGTCGGGATGCCGCCCGCCGCGAAAGGCACGGCCAGCGACAGGTCAACATAGACCTGCCGGTAGAGGCTCGCCAGATAGCCGCTCTCGCGCGCATAGGGGTAGCCCATGTGCAGGATGACAATCGGGAAGCCGGCGTAGCGGCCGTCAGGTAATCGAGCAGAGGCTTGCTCGCCAGCCGGATGCGCCCCTCGCGCTGTGCCTGCGCGCGCACCGGCTCGTAAGCCTCCCGCGCCTCGGCAGATGTGACCGGTTGGATAGCGAGGCCGGTGCGGTAGGCGATGATGCTTTTCAGCGAAACGTATCCGGCTTGACGCGCCTGCGCCGCGACCGCGCGAAACGCCTCCACCATCGCGTCAAACGAGTCGTGCTGTAAGATCAACTCCTGCGCGACCGTTTCCAGTCGGAGCACGCGCTCGACCCGGCAGGGCACCAGCGCCGCCAGTTCCTCGTGATCGTGGTAGTCCGCCGAGCGAAAGCCGTAGTCTACCAGCATCGCTTCAATCCCGGCGTCGCGCATCAGCCGGCGGGTGTACTCCTCGGCGGTGAACGCCGCCCGCCGCGCCAGCACCGCTTCCTCGACCGGCTCGCAGTCCAACAGCGCGGCCAGTTCGCGAACCGCGCGGCGGTAGAACATCGTCTGCGGCACATGCCGGCGGACGATTTCCGGCTCGACGCTCTCCGTGAAGATGGCCCGGAACGCCTCCGCGTCCAGCAGCGTGGCACCCTTCAGTAGTGAGTGACAGTGATGGTCAACAATGGGAATCGCAGACAGGTCGAGTGTCATGGGATTCAGTGATCGCCGGGATTCGGGATTTTTGATTTCAGATCGTTGATTTCGGATTGGCAATCAACTATCTGAAATCAAAATTGATTCGCTCATCCCAGGAGTCTTTGCTCCAAGAACTCCGCGCTGTCCTTCAGCGCCTTCAATTCATTCGCGCGCTTGGTGAAGCCGTGCCCCTCGTCGTTGTACACATCGTATTGAACCGGCACGCCGCGCTCGCGTAGTTTCTCGACGAACTGGTCGCTCTCGGCTTTGACCACGCGCGGGTCGTTAGCGCCCTGAATGATGTAGAGCGGCGTCTTGACGTTGCCGACGTAAGTGATCGGACTGCGCTCGATCAGCAGGTCGCGGTCTTCGTCCGGGTCGCCGACCCAGCCCTTCATGTAGCGCCGCCACCATGGCGGGACGCTCTTGACGAAGGTGATCAGGTTCGATGGCCCAAACCAGCCCACCGCCGCCGCCCACAGGTCGGGCAAGCGCGAGACGCACGACAGGCACGAGAAGCCGCCAAACGAGCCGCCGAAGAAGCCGATGCGCTGTGGGTCCACCCAATCGAGCGAGTGCAGGTACTTCACCGCGTACTCCTGATCCTTCAACTCGCCGCCGCCCCAATCGCGCCGGATCAACTGCTGGTACGATTTGCCGTAGCCGGTCGAGCCGCGGATGTTGGTCGCCAGCACGCCGATGCCGCGCGACAGCCAATACTGGTACAACCCCGAATAGGCGTAGACCGGCCGCTCCTGCGCTTCCGGCCCGCCATGCACCGACAGCACCACCGGCGCCTTGCCCATCACACCGCGCGGCTGATATAACCACGCCGGCACCTGGCGGCCGTCGAAGGTCTCAAAGCGGATCAACTCTGGCTCGACCATCGTCTGCGGGTCAACCCCGCCGAGCATGGATGCGGTCAGCGGAATCCACTGTTTAGGTTTCAGCGAGAGCACGAACGGCTGTACACAGAACGACGCGCCGCCCATGAGCAGGACGATCTTCTTGCCATCGGGCGCAAACGAGATGAAGGCGATTACCCCATCGGGCATCTTCGCCAGCTTCGCCATCTTATCCTTCTTCAGGTCCCGCACACGCAGGTGGCTGTAGCCGTCCTCGTTCACCGCCCACGCCAGATAGCGCCCATCGCGCGAGACGCGCGCCCCCTCCACATCCCATTCCGGCGTCACGACCCATTTGCGCCTGCCGCTCTTCAGGTTATAGTAGCCGAGCATGTGGTGCTCGCCGGATTCGTTGGAGGTGAAATAGAAGCCGCGCTTGCCCTTCTCGCGCGCCCACGGGCCGGGGCCGTAGTTGATCTCGCCCTCGTGCGTCGTCAGCGTTTGCGCGGTGCGATCGGCCATATTGACCAGAATGATGTCGGAGTCGGAGTTGAACCGCGCCTGCACGCACAGAAGGTTTTGACCGTCGGGCGACCACTCGGCGGGGAAGAAGTTGCCCTCGTCGCTGATCAGGCGGGTCACCTCGCCCGTCTGCATATCGCACATGACCACGTTCAGGTTGCGCCGGTCGAGGTCGTTCGCGCCATAGGCGATGGTGCGCCCGTCGGGCGAGAACGCGCCCGGGCCGATCAGGTGCGTGGCATCCTTGACGTCGGTCAACTGGGTGGGCGTGCCGCCGTTGGCCGGAATTGTGAACAACTGGTGCATCTCGTTGCCATCAATGTCGGCGTTGAAGAGGATCGTCTGGCCGTCCGGCGACCAGGCCATGTTGCGCGCCGAGCGATCCGTGAAGAACGTCAACTGCACCGGATAGCCGCCGGATGCGGACTGCTTCCAGAGGTTAAACTGGCCTGTGATGTTCGTCACGTAGGCGATTTCGGTCGAGTCGGGCGACCAGGCCATGCTGAAGCCGGTGTTGCCGCCATAGCGCCGCACCGCGGCGAATTGCTCGAAGGTCGGCAGAGGTTGAGAGGCCATCGGTTTGCTCCTTGAATTTGGATGAGGTTCGCGCGTATTCTACCATACCGCAAGGGCAACGCATAGCGCGGGTTACCGGTTCGTTATACAAGCCCGACATGCAGGGCCACCGTGCCCATCATCAGCAAGCGATAGCGCACCTCGCGGAATCCGGCCTCAAGCATGAGCGCTTTTAGCCGGTCTGCCGGAGGGAACGGCGTCAGCGAGTTCGGCAGGTAGGTATACGCCTGCCGGTCGCCCGCAATCATGCCGCCTATCAGCGGCACGAGCCGGTA
The DNA here is from genome assembly GCA_016200765.1 of Chloroflexota bacterium. Taxonomy (GTDB): domain Bacteria; phylum Chloroflexota; class Anaerolineae; order JACRMK01; family JACRMK01; genus JACQEC01. The sequence continues at coordinate 9,357 of JACQEC010000033.1, forward strand.
AAAGTAGAGGTGAAATAGCTCGCGGAACACGGGCGTCTGCGGCCGGGTGATCTCCAGACAGGCCACGCGCGCGCCGGGCTTGACCACACGCCGCATCTCGGCCAGCGCGCGCGGTAAATCGCCCACATTGCGCAGGAGAAACCCGTTCACCAGCCCGTCAAACTGCGCGTCGCCAAACGGCAGAGCCAGCGCATCAGCGGCCCCGAACATCAGGCCGCTCTCGCCGCGTGCGCGCAATTTCTGCTGGCCTACCCGCATCATCGCCAGCGCGAAGTCCATGCCGACGACGCGCGCCGTCGGATAGCGCGCGCGCACCGCCAGCGCCAGATCGCCTGTGCCCGTCGCCAGATCGAGGCAGAGGCCGTTGCGTGGCAGTTGCAGTTCCCGCGCCGCCAGACGCCGCCACGCCTGATCGCGCCCCAACGTCATCAAGCGGTTCATCAGGTCGTAGCGGCGCGCAATGCGCGAGAACATCGTCTGGATGCGGGTGGACTTGTCGGCGGTCATACGGCTCACACGAGTAACAGGCTCAAGGCGAAGAGCACACCATAGCCAAGGTGCAGTTGCGCCGTTCGCCCCAGCGCGCGGATAAGCGAAGGGCTGTCGCCCGCGCGATAGACATCGCGCACGAGCCGGGCCGCCCACGGCAGGCTCAACCACGGTAGCCAGAACAGACCGCCGCTCATGCCCGCCAGCCACATCAGCAGCGGCACCGTGTAAGCCGCGCCCACCAACAGGTCAAACTGCACGCGCGTAGCCCGCGCCCCGATCCGCACGGCCAGCGTCCGCTTGCCCGCCGCGCGGTCGCTCTCGATATCGCGCAGGTTGTTCACGACGAGGATTGCTGTGACTAGCAGGCCGACCGGCGCCGATGCGGCCAGAGCCGCCGCGCTGACCTCGCCCGCCTGCACGTAGTAACTGCCGCTCACCGCAACCACGCCGAAGAAGACGAACACGAACAGGTCGCCCAGCCCGTGATAGCCCAGCGGCCACGGGCCGCCGGTGTACGCCAGCCCCGCAGCCATCGCCAGCGCGCCGACGACCACCAGCAGCCAGCCCGCGACCGACGCGAGCGTGAGGCCAAGCAGTGCCGCCGCGCCGAAGACGCTGGCGGTGGCGGCGATCATCTGACGCGGCGAGACCAATCCGCTCTGGGTGACGCGCTGGGGCCCGCGCCGCGCTTGGTCGGCGCCTTTCAGAAAATCAAACACATCGTTGGCATAGTTCGTGCCAATTTGAATCAGCAGGGAGACCGCCAGAGTAGCGATGAATAGCGGCCACTGGAAACGGACGCGCGCCGCCAGCGCCGTGCCCACCAGCACCGGCACAATCGCCGCCGGAAGGGTGCGCGGCCGCGCCGCGAGCAGCCACAGACGAAGAAATGCAGTCACCGGCCTATTGTATCACGAGTGGCTTCGATTTGAAGCCTGCCCCTCCCGATGTTAGAATCATCCCGATATGAACCTGATCTTGGCCTCCTCGTCGCCGCGCCGCCGCGAGATTCTCTCGTACCTGTCCATCCCGTTTGAGGTGTGCTCTGCCCCCGTTGACGAGACGCCGCGCCCGCATGAGCCGCCGCGCGAGATGGTCATGCGCTTGAGCCGCCTGAAAGCAGAAGCGGCCATGCGCTCATGCCCCGCCGCGGATACGCTGGTTCTCGCCGCCGACACCACAGTGGCGCTGGATGGCGAGAACATCGGCAAACCGACGGACGGCGCCGAGGCGCGCGCGATGCTCAAACGACTGCGCGGGCGCGCCCATCAGGTCTTTACCGCCGTTACGTTCGCCCCTGCGCCGTTCGATGCCCGCGGCTTGTGGGTTGCGTTGTGTGAGACGCGCGTCCACATGCGGCCATACGCCGACGCCGACATCGAGGATTATCTGGCGACCGGCGAGCCATTTGATAAGGCCGGGGCCTATGCCATTCAGGACAGCGCCTTTCATCCGGTCGAGCGGATCGAGGGCTGTTATCTGAATGTGATGGGACTGCCGCTGTGTGAGGTGATTCGCGGCCTGCAGGGGTTTAACGCCGCCAACGGCGCGCGGGAACCGGCTCTGCACGGCTGCCTGTCTGCCGACGGCCAACCGTGTATTCACTCTTGATTTCAGGTTGAGGAAACCATTCAATGACCAATCCAATTCACGTGCTGGGTTTTGCCGGAAGCCTGCGCAAACGGTCGTACAATGCCGCCCTTCTGCGCGCGGCGCAGGAACTCCTGCCGGAGGGCATGTCGCTGGAAATCTATGACATTACGCCCATCCCGTTCTACAACGAAGACGTCGAGATGGCAGGCTTCCCGGAGCCGGTGCAGTATTTCAAGTCGCGCATCGCCGCCGCCGATGCCGTGCTGATCGCCACACCGGAGTACAACTACTCGATGCCCGGCGTGCTGAAAAACGCGCTCGATTGGGCCTCGCGCCCGATTAGCCAGACGCCGCTCAACGGCAAGCCGCTCGCCATCATGGGCGCAACCACCGGCCCCTGGGGCACCACGCGCGCGCAGCTTCACCTGCGCCAGTCGTGCGTCTATTTCAATGCCCTGCCCATCAACAAGCCTGTCGTCCACATCGCGCGCGCCGCCGAGAAGTTCGACGCCGACCTGCGTCTGACCGACGAACAGACGCGCCGCGAGGTGCGGGGCTTGCTCGAATCGCTGGCCGCCTGGGCGAGGCGGTTGAAGGGGTAAGGCACGTCGGGGACTCTCAAAACGAAGAGGGGCGACCTGATGGTCGCCCCTCTTCTGTTTCAATAACCAACCCTGCGCTTACCGGCCAGCCGTACCGCGCGCGGGCGCGGGTCGGGCCGCGCCGGTGCCCTTGAGGCCCTGATAGGCCTTCCAGCCATCCCACGCGATGATCGCCGCGCAGACGAACAACAGCGCCGCCACCGCGACCATCACGACCCCGCCGAAGAGCGCGAAGCCGTCTGTCTGCAACTGCCCCTTGGGGAACAACACGGTGCTCCACATGTTGTAGCCGGTCACCAGCGTGGACGCCATCGTGGTGACATACATGAACAGCATCGGAATTCCCGCGAAGGCGGCGTTGCGTTTGGTGGAGACCAGCCAGAGCGTGACAATCAGCAGGCTGAGCGCCGCCAGCAGTTGGTTTGACGCGCCGAACAACTGCCACAGATAAACCCAGGTGCCGCTGATGACCAACAGCAGGGTCAGCGCCATGCCAACAATCGTCGAAACGTGGACATTGCGCAACACAGGCATTTGCTCGCCGAGCCATTCAGCCAGTGTCACGCGCATGACGCGGAACAGCAACTGCACCACGGTCAGCACGATGATCACGAACGCCGCGAAGCCGACCGCCTGACCGAACGCCGCGTCTAGCCCGAAGACGCTCAAGAACTTGCCGATACCCTGCGCGAAGCGGCCACCACCGCCGCCGGCTCCGGCGACCGAAACGGCCATCAGCGAAACCAGCGCCAGAGCGTTTTCGCTCAACATCCCGCCGCCGCCCACCGGCAGCGCGTCGGTTTCATATTCCAACTGCCGCGACGTGCCGACCGAGCCAATCAGCGCGTGCCAGCCGGAGATGGCGCCGCAGGCAATGGTCACAAACAGCATCGGCCACAGCGGCTGGATCATGCCGCCCTGCCCCGGATCGAAGCCCTTAAAGGCGTCGAGGGTGAAGGTGGAGACAGCCGGGCTCAGCGCGCCGATGTTGAGCACGCTGCCCACACCGGAGAGAGCCGCGCCCAGCCATGAGAGCGCGATGGTCAGCGCCGTGATCCAGAAGCCGATGTAGTTGACAGGCTGGGTGTAGCGCCAGATGGGCAGGATCGCGCCGAGGTAGCTAAACGCGAAAACGAACAGCACCCAGAACAGCAGGCTCGGCGTGATGAAGGCCGTCGTGCCCACCGCGATGCCGGAGCCGCCCGCCGCGCCGGTGATAGCATTCGGCGTCGGGTCATAGAACTTCAGAATCTCCTTCGGGCCGGTCTGGTTGGCGATGGGCTTGTTCTGCCAATCGCTTAACGGGCCGTAGGGGCCGGTGACCGCTTCGTTGATAGATTTGTTAAAGTCGCGCATCATCGCCCAAACCGGGCCGGCGTCTTTCAGCGTCGCCGCCGCGGTCGCGTTAGCGGGCGGGTTATAGACATTGCCAGATGGCCCGGCCAGCACAATCACCAACGTCAAGCCAACGGTAACGGCGGTCACCACTATCAGGTCCATCTTCATCTTGTACAGCATGTGCCCGGCGGCCAGCCCCAGCACCATCAGGGCCAGAATGGCTAAACCGGTAGTGGGGTTGCCGTTGAGCGTGGCGCCCATGATGCCGACAAACGCGCCCGCCACCAACAGCAGGTAGAAGAAGATGAACACGAACAGGATTTGCCGCGTGCGCGGCGCAATCAGCTTATGCGCGATAGCGGAAAGCGAGTTGCCGTCGTTGCGCACCGAGAGCATAATCGCGCTGTAGTCGCTGACCCAGCCGATGAATGTGACGCCGAGCGCCAGCCAGAGGATGGCCGGCAGCCAGCCCCACAAGAGCGCGGCGGTGATCACGCCGACAATCGGGCCCGCCGCCGCCACCGACTTGAAGTGGTAGCCATACAGCACGTTGCGGCTGGTCGGCATGAAGTCAACGCCGTCGTTGTAGAGTTTAGCCGGTGTCGCCTTCTTGGCATCGGCCTGAATCACGTCGCGATCAATCCGTTTGGCGTAATAGTTGTACGCCACATATATCGTCAGGATGCCGATCACGACGATGTAAAGCGTATTCATAATCATTGCCTCCTATGATCTTTTTTGTTTGGAAGACTTTAGACAGGCAGCGAACAGATGAATAACACCAACGTCAACCAGCGGACGACCCACACTGAACGAAGCGCGGTTGATTTACGGGGTAGCCTATCACCTCCTTATCAGCAGTTTCACGTGTTGAGAGCAGGTCCAAACCGGCGGCTTGCTCATGCGGCTGGGACCGCCGAAACGCGGCGGGCGATGCCCGATTCCAACGCCGAGGCGTCGGCGAGGCTGTATTTGTCTCTCCCTCCGACCACGACGGCGGGATAGCGGCGCAGCCCATGCCGCAGCGATTTCCAGAAGCCCTCGATGGACGCGGCGTCAATCACCTGAATCGCCACCTGCGCGCCGTAACGATCCACCATCGCGTTGACCCAGCGTGAGACCTGCGCGTAGTCGCGCATCAGGTCTTCGGGGATCGCCGACTGCAATTGCTCGGAGTGAATCTTATCCCCGATGCCCTGCTCCTTGAAAATAATCTCGCAGTGCGTGCAGTGGTAAAACCCTGTCGGCGCGTATGCGACGACCTCAATCATCACTGGTTTCATCAGTCCCCCCGCTGAAACGGTCTGGCGGCAAAATTCTAACACTTTTGACGGCGGAAAGCAAGGATTTTACAAGCCTGCAGATTCCTGATAATATAGGGCGCACATCTACGCGAATTGGTGTACCGGCGGTAGGTATAGACGGCGTTGTCTATTCCCTCCAATGAAGGAGTCCTGATGCGATACCCAGCCAGCCCACGCATACGCTTGTTCTGGTTAGCCCTCGTCTGTCTCGGCGCAGGACTCATTTTGTATCCCTCCGCATCGGTGGCCGAAAGCCGCGCGTTCCGTTGGCAGAGCCTGTCCATGCCAAGCGGCGGGCGCGTCGCCGCGCTGGCGATGGCCCCCGACGACCCGAACACCTTGCTGGCCGCAACCGACGCGGGCGTCTACCTCAGCCGCGACGGCGGCGCGCGCTGGTCCGAAAACAGCCGCGGCCTCCCGACCCCCGACATCCTGACCGTCGCCATCAGCCCGGCCAACCCATCGTACTACTATGCTGGCGGTTTGCGCGGCCTGTTCCGCAGTCGTGACCGCGGCCAGACGTGGGAGCGCGTGGGCGGACGGCTTGCCGCCGAGACGGTTACCGTCGTCGTCCCCGACCCGCGAGACTCCAAAGTCCTCTACGCAGGCACCATCCGCGCCTTCTTCAAATCGAGCGATGGCGGCGACAACTGGCAGGCGCTCGATCAGGCCGTGTTCAGCACGACGACCATCTGGACTGCCGCGGTTGTCCCAGCACAGCCGCAAGTCGTGTATGCTGGCGGCGATGGCAGTGCGCTCTACCGCAGTGGCGACGCGGGCGCGAGTTGGCGGGTCGTCAACAGCGGCCTACCCGCCGGAGCGCGCGTCCAGCACATCGCCGTTCACCCCCAGACCCCGGCCATCCTGTTCGCGGCAACCACGCGCGGCCTGTTTCACAGCGGCGACGGCGGCGCAAACTGGACGGCGGCCGGTGGCAGTGCGTGTCAGGACGCGGCGCTCTCTGTCGAGTTTGACCGCCTGAACCCCAGCACCCTCTATGCCGGCCTCGGTCAGGGTGGCGTCTGCCGCAGTGTGGATAACGGCGAGACGTGGACGCCGGCCAACAGCGGCCTGCCTCATACCCCGCTCCTATCGTTGGTGGTCAACCCAAACAACCCCAAGCAGGTCTTCACGGCGACCGGTAACGGCGTCTACGGCACGCGCAACGGCGGAGACTCGTGGGCCGAGTTGAACCGCGGCTTCGGCAACGCGATTCTGTGGTTAAACGTGCCGCCGGGCAAGCCGCCGCTGGTGCTGGCGGC
>JACQEC010000314.1 GCA_016200765.1 Chloroflexota bacterium
AGACAGTCTTGGAACGGGCATTGCGCCCCAGTATAAGACTGCGGGTTAGCCCGTTACAGCCATCGAGCGATTACAGGGGTAGGGGGTACGTAGGGGTAAGCCTTGTGCTTACCCGCCCTGCCCTGCGATCAATTGGGGTGGAACCACGGGAAGCCAACGCCTCTCGTCCCTTTGGGATGAGAGGCGTTTCTGTTTTCTCCTCGCTCTGGCCGCGAGGAGGGCAAGGGGTGACGTGCTGGACGACCCGATGACGCTGACCCTGCACCAGCAGATGGTCATGGCGCATTATAACCAGTTCTGGGGCATCGCTTCTGCGGTCTATCGCTACGCCTTTTCCGACCAGCCGCAGGACGCGCCGTTTGTGGCCGAGTTTGCCCTCGGCGCGGACGACGATCCGCTCTACGTCTATGCGACGCTCGGCATGAGCGACGCGCCGTTTGACGGCGCGCCCGCCGATGAGCGCGCCGAACTGTTTGTCTATTCCAGCCAGCCGGTGGATGAAATCCGCCAGACGCTGGCCTTGCTGGCGACCTATCCGTTTCGGAACCACCTGAAACTCGCGCCGTTCGACATCATCTACGGCGGGCGCGCCTTCATCGCCGGCTCGCGTCTGAGCTCGGTGCTGTTGACCCTGCCGGTGCAGGAGCCGGATGAGTTCGCCCTGATTGAGCTGGGCGATTACCGCGTGCAGATGTTGGCCGTCACGCCCATCAGCGAAGCCGAACAACGCCTGTGCGCCGAGCAGGGGCCGCTGGCGCTATTGGACCTGTTCACGCGCCAGCCGGTTGACCTGGCCGATTTGGCGCGGGAGAGCGCACTTTAAAAGGAGGTGATGCGTCATGACCGACGAATGGCTAATCAAAAATCAACCGTCTAAAATCCAACTGAAGGCGCCGGAGCAAATCCCGCCGGATTATCCAAGGAGCTATCATGTCTCATAACGACGACAGCCTGTATAAGATTCGCCACTCGGCCGCGCACGTGATGGCGCAGGCCGTGATGGAGTTGTTCGCGCCGGGCGAGGTGAAGATTGCCATCGGCCCGCCGATTGAGGACGGCTTCTACTATGACTTTGACCTGCCGCGCCCGCTCACGCCCGACGACCTGCCGCCGATTGAGAAGCGGATGCGCCAGATCATCGCGCAGAACCATCCCTTCGTGCGCCGAGAGGTTTCCGCCGCGGCGGCGCGCGCGCAGTTCGCCGATCAGCCGTATAAACTGGAGTTGATTGACGGGCTGGAAAAGGGCGGGCTTGATGAATACGGCAACCCACTGCAGGAAAAGCCGGTCATCTCGTTCTATCTGGACGGCCCGTTTGTGGACCTGTGCCGCGGCCCGCACGTCGAGCGCACCGGCCAGCTCAATCCCGCCGCGCTGAAGCTGATGAGCATCGCCGGCGCGTATTGGCGGGGCAGTGAAAAGAACAAGATGCTGACGCGCATCTACGGCACGGCCTGGCAGACGGCCGCGCAGTTGGAGGAGCACCTACACCGTCTGGAGGAGGCGAAGAAGCGCGACCACCGCAAGCTGGGCCGCGAACTGGGCCTGTTCTACTTCTCCGACGACATCGGCCCCGGTATCCCACTGTTCACGCCCCGGGGCGAGATGCTCCGCCACCAGATGGAGTCGTATGTGCGCGACCTGCAGACGAAGTACGGCTACCAGCACGTCTGGACGGCGCACATGGTCAAGGAAGACCTCTACCGGCGCTCCGGCCATCTCGAAAACTATAGCGATGTCATGTACCCGCCGATGCAGGATGAAGAATTGACGATGCGCCTGAAGCCGATGAACTGCCCCAGCCACATGACGCTCTTTAAAGAGATGGGCATGCACTCGTACCGCGAACTGCCTCTGCGCTTTGCCGAATTCTGCACGCTCTACCGCTACGAGAAGCGCGGCGAGTTGAACGGCCTGACGCGCGTGCGCGCCGTGACGCAGGACGACTGCCACGTCTTCTGCACCGAGGAGCAGATCGAAAGCGAGTTCGCGCTCGCCCTGCGGCTGGTGCGTGAGGTCTTGAACACCTATCACCTGAGCGACTACAAGATTCGCCTGTCCCTGCGCGGCGAGCAGGGCAAATACGTGCAGGACGACGAGAAGTGGGCCAAGGCGACAACCGCGCTGAAGTCGGCGCTCGACGCCAACGACGTGGACTACTTCGTGGCCGAGGGCGAAGCCGCCTTCTACGGCCCGAAGGCCGACTTCATCGCCAAAGATGTGCTGGGGCGCGATTGGCAGTTGTCCACGATTCAGGTGGACTTCATCCAGCCGGCGCGGCTGGGCGTGGAGTATATCGGCGAAGACGGCCAGCCGCACACGCCCGTGCTGATCCATCGCGCCGTCACAGGCTGCACCGAACGTTTCCTCGGCGTGATCATCGAGCACTTCGCCGGAGCGTTCCCGCTGTGGCTAAGCCCGGTGCAGGTGATGCTCATCCCGATTGCCGACCGCCACATCCCCTACGCCCAGCAGACAGCCCAGCGCCTGAAAGACGAAGGCATCCGCGTCGAGATAGACGCGCGCGCCGAGCGCATGAACTCCAAAATCCGCGACGCGCAACTGCAAAAGACCCCGTATATGCTCGTGATGGGCGACCGCGAAGCCGCGGCAGGCGCGGCGGCGGTGCGCTCGCGCGACGCGGGCGACCTCGGCTCCAAGCCGCTGGACGAGGTGGTGCGGATGTTGAAAGAGGAGATCGCCAGCAAGCGCGTGGTGATGCGCGCCGCGTGAAGGGTTAACGCCTCGCCGTCGTTGTGCGCGCTCCCTCCCCTCTCCCCCCGACTAGATCGGGGGAGAGGGGCCGGGGGTGAGGCGATGCGCGGCCTGAAAAGTTTTGCGGTCTGCCCTGAATGGATGTACAATCAAAGAATTAACACACGGTGAGCAGGGGTTTGGTATGCCAATCTATCAGTATCGTTGTCGGAATTGCGGGGCCATGATCGAGAAGATTCAGTCGGTGACCGCCGAGCGTTTGGTCGAGTGCCCCGAATGCCATCAGCAGACGCTGAAGCGTGTCATCCAGCCGGTAGGCATCATCTTCAAAGGCTCGGGGTGGTACATTACCGATAGCAAGAAGGCCGGCTCGGCGGCGACCGGCGTGAGCAGCGCCAATGGCGAAGCCAAGCCGCCCGCGGAGAAATCCGAGAGCGCCGCCAGTGCCACCAGCACGGCCAGCGCCGCGAGCGAACCCGCCGCGCCGGCAGTCTCCACGGCCAACCATTCGTAACGCGCGATCTCTCGTCCCAAACACAAAGCCCCACTCAGTTCGAGTGGGGCTTCTCTTTGCGCGCGAGGCGGCGGCCTACATCTGGAAGCGGCCGGTGTGCGCCACGACTTTCCGCTTGAAGTTGATGACATAGCCGGCCAGTTTCTCCTGGAGTTCAAGCCAATCTTTGCCTTCAAGAACCTTGTTCATGGTCTCCAAATCTTCAGCCACGCCGCCCGCCAGAATCTGCGGGCCGTTGCCCACCACCGTGTACCAGGCGTCAGTCGGCTGAATGCCCATCTTCAGCAGGGCCGGGGCGAACTCGCGGGTGACAAATTCGAGGTAGGCGGTCTCCTTGCCCGGTTTAATATCCCACGTCATCAACAGCTTGACCATCGTCTGCACAATCCTTTCTGATGCCACAGAACGGGATTTTAGATTGCATCAGCCAATCCAAAATCAACCATCTAAAATGGAAGGGGGCCGCTCAAACGCGGTAGCGGTAGGTGATGCGCCCGCGCGTCAGGTCGTAGGGTGAGAGCTCCACCTGCACGCGGTCGCCGGTCAGGATGGTGATGTAGTTCATGCGAATCTTGCCCGAAATGTGCGCCAGCACCTCGTGCCCATTTTCGAGCTTGACCTTGAACATCGCGTTGTTTTTGCTCTTCGGCTGTAATTCTCGGCGTCTCGGCATACACACTCCCTGTTCCCTTATTCGGTTTCGTCGTCGTCATCGCCCACCTCGGCTTTCAACAGCACCTCGCGAGACAACCCGCCTTCTTTGGTCGGCCCGATGATCCCGCGCGCTTCCATCAAGTCAATGAGCTTTGCCGCTCGATTATACCCAATGCCCATGCGTCTTTGCAAAAACGAGGTGGACGCGCGGTCAAACTGTTGCACCAGTTTGATCGCCTCGTCCAGCAGTTCGTCATTCTTTTCCTTGCTGGCGGCCGGGGCCGCGGCCGGCAGTTGGATCGGCGCCTCGGCTAACTGCTCGTCCAGGGCGACGTCCTTCCAGTGCCTGACCAGCTTGCGCAGTTCTTCATCGGCGACGTGACAGCCTTGCAAGCGCAGGAGCTTGGGCGAATCGGGCGCCATGTAGAGCATGTCGCCGCGCCCGAGCAATTTCTCGGCGCCGCCCGTGTCCAGAATAACCCGGCTGTCGGTCTGGCTCGTCACGGCAAACGAGATGCGCGCCGGGAAGTTGGCCTTGATCAAGCCCGTGACCACATCCACCGACGGGCGCTGGGTGGCGATGATCAGGTGGATGCCGGTGGCGCGCGACATCTGCGCCAGACGGCAGATGCTTCGCTCGATCTCCTCCGGCGCGGTCATCATCAGGTCAGCCAGTTCGTCAATGATGATGACGATATAGGGCAGGGTCTCCTCGCCGTCCGCCGCCATTTTCTTGTTATAGCCGTCGAGGTTGCGCGCGCCGGCGTCCTTGAACTTCTGGTAGCGCTGGTCCATCTCGCCCATCGCCCACTGCAGTGCGCCCACTGCCTTGGCGAGGTCGGTGACGACCGGATGGAGCAGGTGCGGGATGCGGTTGTAGTTGATCAACTCCACCATTTTGGGGTCAATCATCAGCAGGCGCAGGTCGTCGGGCGTGTTGTTGCACAGCAAAGACGCGATGACGGCGTTGATGCACACCGACTTGCCGGAGCCGGTCGCGCCCGCGATGAGCAGGTGCGGCATCGCCGTCAGGTCGGCGAAATGCGGCCGGCCGGCCACGTCCTGCCCCAGCGCAACCTTCAGCGGCCGGTCGAACTTCTTGTACTCGTCGGAGTCCAGCACGGCCATCAGGCTCACCATGGACGTGCGCACGTTCGGCACCTCGACCCCGACGATGGATTTACCGGGCACCGGCGCTTCGATGCGGATCGGCGCGGCCGACAGCGCCAGCGCGAGGTCATTGGACAGCGACGCGATCTGGCTGACCTTGATCTTGACCTGCTTCATCTGGCCGTTGGGCATCCGGCGCTCGACGAAGCCCGGGCTGACGCCGAACTGGGTCACGGTCGGGCCCTGTTGCATCTCGATAACCTTGACCGGGATGCCGAAACTGTCGAGGGTCTGCTCGATGATGCGCGCGCGTTCGTTCATCTCCTCGCGGTCAATGTCGAGCTTCGAGCGGGTGTGGAAGAGGTCGCCGGGCACGGGCAGGCGCTTGTCGCGGCGGAGGCGGCGGCCCCCGACTGGATCGGGGGCGGGCGCGGGCTGGTCGGCTTTGGCGGCGGGCTTCTTCTCTTTGGGCGCGGCTTTCTTGCGCTCGCGCTTTGGCTCTGCGGCGGCAGCCGGCGGCTCCGGCGCGGGCGCGGCGGTTGTCGCCCCGCCTGCCCCCGATCCATCCCCGATCCAGTCGGGGACGGGGCCCGCTCGCCAGCGCCCCCACATCTGCGCGCCCCATTGACCCGCCTGCGCCGGATCGAGGTTGAACGCCCAGATGGCGCCAACGCTCCCGATCAGCAGTAACAGCCCCGCCGACGGCAGGTCGCCCAGGTTTCTGGACAACACGTTGGCGATAGCCCAGCCGACCTTCCCGCCGCTATTCTCGAACAACATCTGCAGGAGCGCGAGGGCGGCAAAGAACAGAACCTCGCCGCCAATCACGCGCCGCAGGGGCATGGTCATCTGGCCGCGAATCAGCGCGCGCAGCAGCCACAGGCCGCCGCCGGTGAGGCTTAGTCCGAGCGCCAGCGCGCCCGGCGGCCCCAGCAGGTCGCGCGCCGCGCCGCCCACCGCGTTCGTGAAAGCGGCCGGCAGGACAATGCCTATGGTTGACAGCGTGAGGATCAGGCCAACCAGCGCGAGGAGCGCCGCGCCGGCCTGGTGCAGGCGCGGGTCGCGCAGGTCAACCGCGAGGTTGGGCCACAGAGGCGGGGGGCCGGCGGACGCGGCGTTTTTCTTGCTTTTGGCCATCAGTGACTAACCGTGTGCGTTCAGAGGGGCTTCGCGCCTATGCGCAGGGTCAGCGCCAGCCGGTGCCGCTGGCTGTCAATGGCGAGCACGCGCGCCTGCACGCGATCACCCTTCTGCACCACGTTGCGCGGGTGGAAGAAACTGCCTTCGGAGAGCTCCGAGACGTGAATCAGCCCCTCAAGCCCCTCAGCCACCTTGGCGAACGCGCCGAAGTCGGTGACGTTCGTGATGACGCCCTCGACGATTTGCCCCACCTGATACTTGTGCGCCGCCGCGCCCCACGGGTCGGAGCGCAGGCGCTTGAGGCTAAGCTGGATGCGCCGCTTGGACACATCTATACTCAACACCGAGACCTGCACCTCCTGCCCGGCGCGCAGGACGTCGCGCGGGTGGTTCACGCGCTCCCACGAGAGCTCCGAGACGTGAATCAAGCCGTCAATGCCGCCCAGGTCAACAAACGCGCCGAAGTCGGTGATATGGTTGACCCGCCCGGCGCAAACCTGGCCGACCTTCAGGGTTTGCAGAAGCGTTTCCCCGTCGCGCTGGCGGCCCAAGGCCAGCCGCTCGGAGAGAATAAAGCGGTTCTGGGCAGGATCCAGCTCGATCACCTTCAGGCGCAGTTTCTCGCCAATGCGGGTGCTCAACTGCGTCACGCGATCCTGTTCGTTGGTCCAGCGCGTCAGCCCGACCATGTGCGAAGCCGGCACGAAGCCCGCCAATTCGCCGACCTTCACCAGCAGGCCGCCGCGGTTGAAGGCGGTGACCAGCCCCTCGACCGTTTCGTCTCTGGAGAAGACCTCCTGCGCCCATTGCCACGCGGCATCCGGCGAAGCCGCCGCGGGAACTTGAGGGGCAGGGGCGGCTGGCGGCTCGGGTCGGGGAGGGGGCGCCGGAGGGTGAGGCTCAACCTGCTCAACGTCTTTCAGCAGTGAATCCCAATACCCGTCATCGCTTGAATCTGTCATGCTTCTCTGGACATCCATAAGAACCCCGCCACCCTGAAGTGCCATCGAAATTGTCGAACCACCCGCCGCAAAATCTCAATCGCCGCGCGCGCCACTTACTTTTCATGTTCACCGCCGAGAGCGCAGAGTCAAGTTTTGATTTCAGATTTTAGATTTTTGAAAGTCCCCGTTTGAAGTTGAGGGGATTGCCAATCTCAAATCAACAATCTCAAATCTAAAATTACAAGTCTCGGCGCTCTCGGCGGTGAATACCCTGACCGTACTCGAAAGTGTTCGTTAGTCAGGATCGCCGCGCTTAGTTTTGCGTCAGGTCAACTTGAACCGATTGCGCCCCGCTTCCGCCCGGCTGGCAATTCGTGTCATCGGTGTTGACGGTGACGACATTGGAGATGGGAACAGACTGCCACTGCTCGTAGCGACCGCGCCGTCCCAACTACTGGCCCAGACGCGGATATTAACGCCGCCGAGCAGGTTACCGGCGCGATCCTTCACGAGGCCGATGATGATGGTGACACCGCAGTTCGGCTCGCTCTTCACGAAGCTCGCCGTATAGGGAAACGCCGGCACCGGCGTGTTAGTCGGCGGCGCGGGCGTGAAGGTGCTGGTCGGGCGCGGGGTGTTGGTCGGCGGCAACCGCGTGAAGGTGCTGGTCGGCGGCACACGGGTGAAGGTGCTGGTTGGTAGTGGCGTGTTGGTGACCGTCGGCGTGCTCGTTCGGCTGGGCGTGGCCGTAAACGCCGGCGTTGGCGTGTCCGTCGCGGTCGGCGTGAAGGTCGGAAGACTCGTGCGCGTCGGGCGCGGCGTAGCGGTTGGCTCCGGGGCCGGCAGTCCCGGCAGGGTGCAAGCGGCCAGCATGAGAACAAGGGCGGAGCCGAGCAAGGCTCCCCAGCGTGCGTGATTAATCAAGGATTCCTCCAGATAAAAGCCTGAACGGGCAGCATTATAGCATAGTCCGGCTGATTACTCCACCAGACGTTGACGCGTTGGCGCGTTAAGCGTTGGCGCGTTGCAGTGCTCCTCAATAGTCATAGTGCAGTGTATGGTTCGACAAGCTCACCATGTATCATTGAGCACCCAGCATGGTGAGCCTGTCGAACCATGCGGCGCGAGTCAAGCGGGATGGCTGACAAGCACCGCACCCTTCGACAAACGCAAGGGGCTTGCGCTCGATTTGCCAAGAGACTTTTGAGGAGCCCTGAACGCGTCAACGCGTCACGCTCAACGTTTCCGGCTCTGGACAGCATAGAACTTTTGTGCTATTATCAATGAGAGGGGAGGGTCAGGCCATGGACACGATCCAGAAACTGGAACTGCTGGGAGGCGACACGCGCTTTGAGGTGCAGTCGGCGGCGGAGAAGGCTTGCCCCGACTATCTTGACCTGCCAGCCAAGACGCAAGGATTGAAAGACTCGTTGAGCACGGTGATTCGCGGGGACGGCAAACGCATGACGGTGCTCAAGACGCTGTTGTCTTCATACTGCGCGCGCAATTGCTTCTACTGCCCCTGGCGGCGCGGGCGCGATCTGCCGCGCGTGCAGTTCACGCCGGAGGAGATGGCTTCCGCCTTTATGCAGATGCACCAGAAGCGGCTGGTGGAAGGATTGTTTCTGTCGTCGGGCATCCACGGGCGCGCTTCGACCACCCAAGACCGGCTGATTGCGACCGCAGACCTCCTGCGCCACAAGCACGGCTACCGCGGTTACATCCACCTGAAGATCATGCCCGGCGTGGATCGCGCCAGCGTCGAGGCCTCGATGCGTCTGGCCGACCGCGTCTCGATCAATCTCGAAGCGCCCAACCCGGCGCGGCTGGAGCGCCTCGCGCCGGAGAAGAACCTGTTCGAGCAACTGATGCCCGCGCTCTACTGGGCTGATGAGATCAACCAACAGCGCCGCGCGGAAGGCAAGCGCGCGGTCAGCACGACCACGCAGTTTGTCGTCGGGGCGGCGGGCGAGAGCGACCGCGAGATCATCACCACCGTCGCGCAACTCGCGCGTGAGGCGCGCTTGAGCCGCGCCTACTTCTCGGCCTTTCACCCGGTGCCGCACACGCCGCTCGACGGGCTTCTGCCCGAAGACCCGCGCCGCGAGCACCGGCTCTACCAGTCCGATTTCCTCCTGCGCCAGTATGCCTTCGCGGCGGACGAACTGGTCTTCGATGCGTCGGGCAACCTGCCGCGCGCAATGGACCCCAAACTGCTATACGCCCTGCGCCACCCCGAAAGGTTTCCGCTCGAAATCAACCGCGCGCCGCGCGAGGCGCTGCTGCGCGTGCCCGGCATCGGGCCGCGCTCGGTCGAGCGCATCTTGCAGATGCGCCAGCGCGGCCGCCTGCAAGACCTGCGCGACCTCAAGGGCGTCGGGCTGGCCGCCCAGCGCGCCACGCCGTTCCTGCTGTTCAACGGGCGGCGCCCCCACATGCAGTTGAGCCTATTCTAGCAGGCGCGGCATCGGTTGGAAACCGACGCCTACCGTATCAAACCGGCTGCACCGGTTGGGGCATCGCAACCTGCGCCGCAGGTTTTCTATTCGTAGGCGTCGGATTGATCCGATGCCGCTGCTGCGGGCGGGTCAAGCCAGACCTACGGGCCGATCCGTCCAATCGCGTTGAGGTTGCTTTCCACGAACCATAAAGCCCTGTCCGGGCCAAGGGTGATGTCAGTAAGCCCGAGGTTATATCCCAAGCTCTTGGTCTCACGGATGACACCGCTCGTGGTGATGCGCCCGATCTTGTTGACCCCGTTTTCGGTGAACCACAGCGCCCCGTCCGGGCCAGCTGTAATGCCAGCAGGGCCGCTACCACTTGTCGGGATCAGATACTCCGTAATGACACCGCCCGTGGTGATACGTCCGATCTGATTACCAAAGAGCTCGATAAACCACAACGCCCCGTCCGGGCCAGTTGTAATGTCATAAGGGTAGCTACTCGCTGTTGGGATCGGATACTCACTGATGACACCGCTCGTGGTGATACGTCCGATCTGGTTGCCATTCCGTTCGGTAAACCATAGCGCCCCGTCCGGGCCAGCCGTAATGTTAGACAGTGAGCTACCACTTGTCGGGAGCAGATACTCCGTGATCACACCGTCCGTGGTGATGCGTCCGATCTGGTTGCCAATCTGTTCAGTAAACCATAGCGCCCCGTCCGGGCCAGCTGTAATGCCATCGGGAGAGCTACCTGCAGTCGGGGTCGGGTACTCGCTAATGACACCGCCCGTGGTAATGCGTCCGATCTTGTTGGTATTACTCTCGGTGAACCACAGCGCCCCGTCCGGGCCAGCCGTGATGCCCAAAGGGAGGCTATTGGCAGTCGGGATTGGATACTCGCTGATGACACCACTCGTGGTGATGCGCCCGATCTTGTTGGTATTACTCTCGGTGAACCACAGCGCCCCGTCCGGGCCAGCCGTGATGCCAAAGGGGTAGCTATACGCTGTCGGGATCGGATAGGACGTGAATGAGATGGCGGCCGTGACTTGGGTCATGACCGCGGTGAGCAGTAGTGCAAATGCGACGACGCGCAACAGGAAGAACCGACTTCGCTTGAACATAGTTAGAATCTCCTTCTCGAAACGCAGCCTCCGAAACCATGCCGATTGCGGGGGCATCTAGGGCCGCCTACTCCGTTCCAACAGCGCGCCTACGCCGTCCATGGTGGCGTGCGTAAGCGAGCCATCGTTCCGGTTCCCCCTCCTTTCCTTCTCCCTGTGGTTAGGCCGCGGCTCGCTCAAACCGGTCGAGCCGGTTCTGAACACTCCGCGCCCAAACAAAAACCGACCGCGCTCCGAGGCTATGCCTCGGAGCGCGGTCGGTTTTTCCTGCGTCATCACGCGCTCTTCTAGCTATGAGAAACCTAGCGAACCCGTGCGGTTGATCTTTTTCGTATGTGGTTATCGAATTCCATAAATGTTACACCCGTTTGCCGCTTTGTCAAATGCGCATTTCGGGGTAGGGGTCGGGGCGAAGCCACAGCCGCGGCTCGCGCGGTTGGGCAGCGGTCGGCACCCCCCACAACAGTTGAGCTTGTTCTAGCAGGCGCGCCATCATCACCGGAGAGCAATCTTCAGCCGGATGGCGGGATGGTACACGGCCACTCAAGCGCGCTCTTCCCCTTCCCGGCTGAAGCCTGCCCTCCCTAGAACCCGCGAACCTGCGCCGCAGGTTTTCTATTCGTAGCCGCCGGTTTCCAACCGATGCCGCCGCCACGGGCGTGGCACACAACGCGCTATCCGGGCCAAGGGTAACGGCCTTGCCGCTCACTTCGCTTCGACGACCTGACCGCTCTGCAGTCTGAACGTGCGCGTCAACTCAACGGTCGGCGCGGCTGACATCGGCTCGCCGGGCTTGCGGTCGAGCATGGTCACGATCACATTGCCCGATCGAATTTCCAGCGTCTTCACGACGATGCGGTCGCCGAGCAGGAACGACCCGACCGCCTTCGCACTGCCCCTGTCGTTAAGCACCAGCGCCAGATAGGTGAATGTGCCACTGCCACCGGGCTGCGCCACAAGCAAGACGGCGGCATCCTCGGCGCCGTCTGCGTTAAGGTCGCCGAAGGCCTCGGGCGCGCCCAACTGGATCTTGCTCATCGTTGCCGAACCGGGCGCGGCCGGCTCCTGAAACAGGCCGTCCTTCAGTTGGGCTTTCTTCGTGCTGGCTACGTCAATGGGGTATTCCGCGTTAGGCAGGGCCAGCCGGATGGACAGCGCCGCCGGTGCGGGTGGTGTGGCCGTCGCCGGTGCTGGCGGTGTGGCTGTCGCCGGTGACGCGACCGGCGCGCCCCCGCACGCGGCGAGGACGCTGACACAAAGGATCGCCACAACCGCCAGCCAGAGTTTCGAATGCATCCGCAGACTCCTTTCGGTTGAGAGAGACAATAAGGGCAGCCCTGGACCGACAAGTGTGGCTTGAATCATCCAGGTCTAGGTCTATAATAGCTTTCCTTGTCGCTGGCAAAATGTTCAAGCATTGGCCGCGCCAATGGACTCGCAAATGACGTCCAAAATGTCTACGATGTTGTGTCGGTTCGCGTATGAATGTTACACCCGTTTGCCGCATGGTCAAATGCGCGAGCGCATTTCGGTAATACGCCGATCCGTAGGGGCGAAGCCACGGCCCCGTCACGGCCCCCGGCGCGCCATCCTCACCGGAGAGCAGGCTTCAGCCGGTTGGCAGTGCGTTACACCATCATCCCCGGAGAGCAGGCTTCAGCCGGACGATGGTATGGTACACGGCCACTCAAGCGCGCTCTTCCCCTATCCGGCTGAAGCCTGCCCTCCCTAGAGCCTGCGAACCGGCGCAGCCGGTTTTCTATTCGTAGCCGTCGGTTTCCAACCGATGGCGCGCTCCATGAGGTTGCCATGCCTCTGGCGCTTTGCTATAATCCGCTTGAAGCCATGCCCAAGCGATTTTCATCCACCGAGTTCTTCCGCGCCCTGCCGGCCGCCGTGCGCCCGCTGTTGCCCAAGGGTCTGCGCCCGTTCGAGCACCGCGCGCGCTCGTGGATGCTGCAAGTCTATTACGACAGCGCCGAGGTGCATTACGAAGCCTCCAAGCTCTACCGCCCCAGCGTGTTCGAGGTGGGCTTGCATTTTGAGCGGCGCGGGCAGGAGCGGAATGACGCGCTTCTGCGGCACTTCGCGCCCTACGTGTTCGAGATCAAGGCCGAGCTGGGCGAACAGGTCAAGTTCGAGCCGTGGGATAAAGGCTGGAGCAAGATTTACGAGACGCTGGCCGTCGCGCCCTACAACGAAGATTATCTGGCGCAGGTCGCCGGACGGCTGGCGCAGATGATCGCCGTCTTACAGCCGATGCTGGAAGAATACGACGACCGGCGGGAGCAGAGGCCCAAGGAGGCCGCCCGATGACGAGCAACCCCAGCCGCTTAAGCCCCGGCCAGAGCCTGACCCGCAAGTTCCCCATCGTCGGCGAGCGCGAGCCGTCCCCGTTCACCCTCGACGACTGGCGCTTGAGCGTGGATGGGCTGGTGCGGCGGCCTCTGTCGTTCTCGCTGGCCGACCTCATAGCCCTGCCCACCGTGGACAGGGCGTGGGATACCATGTGCGTCACCGGTTGGACGCGCCTTGACCTGCGCTGGCGCGGGGTTCTGCTGGATACGGTGCTGGCGATGGCGGAAGCCTTGCCCGAAGCGCGTTTCGCCCGCTTTGCCGCCTATTCCAAACGCGGCCACGATACCTCACTGCCGCTTGACGAGGCGCGCCAGCGCGTCTTGCTCGCTTACGAATGTGACGGCCAGCCGCTGACCGCCGCGCATGGCGGCCCGGTGCGCTCGGTGACGGAAGGCAAGTATTTCTACAAGAGCCTCAAATGGCTGCGCCAGATTGAACTGCTGGCCGACGACCAACTCGGCTTCTGGGAGCGCACCTCGGCCTATCACAATCAGGCCGACCCGTGGCTGGAACAGCGCTATGACCCCCTGCCTGTCAGCACGGATGAGTTCCAGCGCCGCCTCGCCGCCCGCGATTTCCGCGACGTGCTGGCGATCATGGACGCGCAGTTCCGCGCCCTGCACGGCGTTGATTTGTCCGGCGCGCGCTTCGAGGGCGCGCGCATCAAAGCGTGCGATATGAGCGGGGTCATCTTGCGCGGCGCGAACTTGCAGAACGCGAACCTTACGCGCACCAAACTGGTGGACGCCGACCTGCGCGGCGCGAACCTGTCGGGCTGTGATCTGGAGGGCGCCGACTTGCGCGGCGCCGACCTGCGCGAGGCCGATCTGCGGCAGACCAGCCTGACCGTCGCGCAATTCTTTCACCGCCACCGCCCGGCCATCATTGCCGGGGCGCGCTTCTTGCTGAGCGACGTGCAGAATGAAGGGCTCGACCAGAGAGAACGGCAGTTTCTGCTTGACCCGCGGCAGAAAGCGATCGTCGAGTGAAGTTTCACCGCCGAGAGCGCCGAGAACGCCGAGAAAACTTTTATAACTCACGTTACGCAAAGATGTCATGGCGCGAAGCGAAGCCATCTCCCCGCACCTTGAAGGAGATGTCGCACCAGGCGCTTGTCGGTTGGAGGGCAGGCTTCAGCCGGACAGGTCAGCGAGCCATCACACCGGCTGAAGCCTGCTCTCCCAAGACGCCGCCGCGCTATGACGCGCGTAACATGACTTTATAAATCTCGGCGTTCTCTGCGCCACCGCGTTGCGGGCGGTGAAAGCAGTAGCCGTAAGACCAATTTACAGGAGGCCGTATGAAAATGAAAGTTGCCGCCGTGCAGTTGGCGGCCAGCGATGACGTTGCCAGGAACCTCGCCGCCGCCGAGTCGCTGATTGACGAGGCGGTGAGCAAAGGCGCGCAGATCGTCGCCCTGCCGGAGACGTGGTCGTGCATCAGCGAGGATAACGATCTGATCCGCGCCAACGCCGAGCCGATGGACGGGCCGATTGTCCAGCGACTGCAGGCGAAGGCGCGCGCGCATCAAATCTACCTGCACTGCGGCAGTCTCAACGAGCGCATCCCCGGCTCGGACAAGACCTACAACACCACCGTCCTGCTCGGCCCCACCGGCGACCCGCTCGCCACCTATCGCAAGATTCACCTCTACGACGTGGACCTCGGCCCGAACCAGCGCTATCAGGAATCGGCGGTTGTGGCCGCCGGAAGCGAAACGGTCGTCACCGAGATTGGCCCGCTGACGGCCGGCCTCGCCATCTGCTACGACCTGCGCTTCCCCGAACTCTTCCGCGACCTCGCGCTGAAGGGCGCCGAGGCCGTCTTCATGCCCGCCGCCTTCAACGCCTTCACCGGCAAAGACCACTGGGAGATTTTGATCCGCGCGCGGGCGGTTGAAAACCAGAACTACATGATCTGCCCCGACATCGTCGGCGCGTGGGGCGCGCAGGGCAAGCTGTGCTACGGCCGCTCCATGATCGTGGACCCGTGGGGCACCGTCATCGCGCAGGCGCCCGACGAGCCTGCCGCCATCGTCGCCGAAATAGACACCGAGCGCGTGGCCAAGATTCGCAAGGAACTGCCGAGTCTGGCGAACCGGCGGCTGATTTGAGGCGAGGGTTACGGCGATTGCAAGGTTGCTTGACGCGCCCAGGGTGGGGCAGGGGCTATCAACGGATTCCGATCACGGATACACGAATTACCGCGCACCCCCCATAAGACTCACCACAATCCGCTAATCCGCTATCCCAATCCGTTGACAGCCCTGCCCGCCGCCAGTAGAATACCCCAACAGGTTGCGCGGGGCGACGTTGTGCCACGAAGGCAGGTTGACGATGGACGAGTTGGTTGAATTATCCGAAAGACCGGCCGCCGACGAGATTTACATGCTCGCCGGCTGGCGGCAGTGGGCGGACGCCGGGGCCACCTCCTCGGCCCTGCCCCAATACCTGATAGACCAGACCGGGGCCAAGAAGATCGGGCAGATCAAGTCCGATCCGTTCTACCTGTTCCAGTTCCCCGGCACCCACCATCTGTTGCGGCCCGAAATCAAGATGGAAGAGGGCTACCCCAGAGAGGTCAGGTCGCACCGCAACGAGTTCTTCTACACCGGCGACAGCCGCAAGGGGCTGGTCATCTTCACGGGCGACGAGCCGCATCTGGGCATCGAACGGTACGCCGACGCCCTGTTTGACGCGGCGCAGGCGCTGAAGGTGCGGCGCGTGGCGGCGGTCGGCGGCGTCTATGCCTCCGTGCCCTACGACAAGGACCGGCACGTCTCCTGCACCTACAGCCTGCGCCGCATGAAGGGCGAGTTGTCGGAGTACGCCGTGCGCTTCTCCAACTACGAGGGCGGGGTCAGCATCGGCTCGTATCTGGCCAAGCGCGCGGAACTGCGCGGGCTGGAATATTTCGCGTTCTACGCCTTTGTGCCGATGTACGATTTCTCGCAACTCTCGCCGATGTTGCAGGGCGTGAGCATCGAGCAGGATTACAAAGCCTGGCACGACATCATGCAGAGGCTCAACCACATGTTCGACCTGCGGCTCGACCTGCCTGATCTGGAACAGCAGAGCGAGCAGTTGACGGCCTCGATGGAGGCAAAGATCAAAGAGATTCAGAAGAAGATGCCGCAGTTGCAGGTGGTCGAGTACCTGCGCAAACTGACGGAGAACTTCACCGAGATGTCGTTCATGCCGCTGGACGACGTGTGGAAGCGCGAGTTGGGGGATTTGTTCAAGGATATGGAGTAATCAACT
>JACQEC010000308.1 GCA_016200765.1 Chloroflexota bacterium
AAGAACGCGCCGAGCGCGTCGAGCCGTAAGGCCAAGCCGCCGGCGATGGGCAGTAATTCGTGAATCGTCAGCGCGAACGGCGCGCCTGACGCGATGACGCTTGCGCCGAGCATTAACCCGGCCGCCGCGCCGATTACCGCGCCGAGCGCGACCAGCCCGCGTCCAACCGCGCCGCGCGGCGCCATGAGCGCAGCAAGCCCGCCGACGCCATAGGCCAAGACCATGGTCAGAAAGAGGGTCGTTGTCATAGTTGAGGTAAGCCTTGTGGTTTAGGGCTTCGCCGGCAGACGGTCTAATGCGGCGAGAATGCCGCGCAAGATGTCGGTCGGCTCGGGCGGGCAACCCGGCACAAACACATCCACCGGCACCACTTTATCCACACTGCCGACCACCGCGTAACTGCCTTTGAAGACGCCGCACGTTTGCGCGCAGTCGCCAACCGCCACGACGAGTTTGGGGTCAGGTGTGGCTTCGTAGGTTTTGCGAAGCGGGACTTCCATGTTGCGCGTCACGGGGCCTGTGACCAGCAATAGATCGGCGTGGCGCGGCGACGCGACGAAGTGGAGGCCGAAGCGTTCGAGGTCGTACACGGGAGAGGTCAGCGCGCTGATTTCAATTTCGCAGCCGTTGCACGAGCCCGCATCCACCTCGCGGATGGCGAGCGCGCGGCCCAGCAGGCGTTTCGTCTTGGCGTCTATCTGTTTAACCAACTGCGCGGTTTCGTCGTCAGGGGCGAGCGGCTCCGTGACGATACCCGTCCTGAAAATTTTCTGAAGGAGAGCAGGCATAACTGATCCTTGTAGGCGATGTGTCCAATTATTCTAGACCAAGACCGCTCAACGGCCTATTACGCCAGAGCCACCGGCCGCACCGGCGAGCCGGTCGCGCCTTTGAACTTCAGCGGCGCGCAGACAAACAGAAACTCGTAGATGCGCTCGCGGCTCAACTCGTCGAGCGCGAGGTTCTCCATAATGGTGATGCCGCGCCGCGCCAGCAGTTCAAGATGGCCGGGCAGGTAACAGCCCGCTTGCGCGTCCCACACGCCGATGGCATCCCAGGCCATGTTGTCCGCGCCGACGGCGATCACGCCGCGCTCGACCAGCCAGAGCGAGGCGTCGCGCGCCATGCCCGCGCTCGCCAGATAGCGCGCCTCGTCGTTCCAGTTGCGCGCGTTGCCCAGCCGCACCAGCGCGACGTTGCCGGATTCGATTGCCACCCCTTGCCGGGCCGCGCAGGCTTGCAGTTCGGCGGCGCTGATCGTCTCGTGCAGGGGAATCTCCTCAACCCCGCGATAGGCCGCCACGTCGAACAGCACGCCGCGCGCCGCGATGGGCGCAATCTCCTCGACCCCGCGCCGCGTAAACCCCATGGGCGTTTCGATGGCCGGTGACACCGGCACGCCGCCGCACAGCATCAGGTTGTCGGCCTGATGCGACGGCGCGTCAAGGTGGGTGCCGCTGTGCTCCATCATCGTCAACATGCCCGACGACGACGAGCGCGGGCCGTCGCGCTCCGGCCGGTAGGTGTCCTCGTGCCGCCGGTAGAGGTGGTAGATGTAGCCGGGCAGATGCGAAGGGTGCAACGGCATCCCGGCGAAGCGCGGCTGTTCCAGGTCAAACACACGGGCGCGCGCGGCGAAGGCCAACAGGTCTGCAATAGCCATGGCTGTCTCCTGGTACTACTCTGTTAGATGGCCGCCTCGTCCCGGACTATCTGCGTCAGCAATCTTGCCGTTGCTGCGCATTCGCACCGGGCGCCCGTTCGGCCATCGGCTCGCCCGGAACTTGCGGGATGCGTATCGGTTTTTCCATGCGCCCAGTTTAGCCGATTTTCGCTCAATCTAACAAAGGAGTACCAGGCAAGGTAAGCCTCCCTCAAAGTGTTCTTGGCAGAATTCTTTGACGAGCTTACCTTGCTTTATCTCACCTCCCAAATGGCCAAAGTCCAGTTAGTGACTCATGTTACGCGCGTCTTTGCGAGGAGCGTCTTTGGCGACGAAGCAATCTCCTTCAGGTGGCAGGGAGATGGTTTCGCAAACAACGCTCGCCATGACAGCTTTGCGTAACGTGAGTGAGTTACTCAGGGGCACGGCTCCTCAAAAGTTGTTAGTCACGAAATTCGCTCCCGCTGGACTCCCGCTGGTCGCAAATCCAGCGGCCCTCAGTGGCGGATATGGCTATCCGCGCACCCGCGTCGGTAGGGGCGAAGCCGCGCGCACGTATCACCGCGTGAACGAGCAGGCCCCTCGCGCGCGGCTTCGCCCCTACTTCGCCCGCCACAGGCGGTTCGGGGGCATCGAGCGAGGAGCGGAATCCTGCCAGCTTGTCAAGACTTTTGAGGAGACCCGATTTTACCCTTTTGGGTGTTGACAGCCGGAGCGCGGTGAGTATAATGCTTATACCGGTCTAGAGTGGTATAACCGTTCTGCCAATTCCTCCGGCAAACAGGGCTGGCAAGGCCAGCGACCCTGCCGCAGCGAAGCGATATGACAACCGTCACAACTGATCGCTCGAAGGTGCTAAACCTGCTGAAGATTGATCGGTTTGCCATGAGCCCTCACCATCAGCAATTGGAAGACCAACTGCTCGCGGCGATGGCGCAGGGGCGGCTCAAGGCCGGCGACCCCCTGCCTTCCGAACGGGAACTGTCCGAGGCGCTCGGCATCAGCCGGATGACGGTGCGCGCGGCCCTGATCGAATTGGAAGGGCAGGGGCGGCTCAAGAGTCAGGTCGGCAAAGGCTGGTACGTCAGCCCCTTCAAGATCGAGCAAACCCTCTCGAAATTGACGAGCTTCACCACCGATATGCAGGCGATGGGCTATACCGTGCGCTCGCGGGTGTTGAGCTTTGAGCAGACCGGCGCCAGCGAGGAACTCGCCCAGAGTTTTGGCATCGCCGTCGGCGAAGCGGTTTATCTCCTCGACCGCCTGCGGATGGTGAACGATGAGCCGGTCGGCGTCGAGCACACCTGTGTCGCCGCGCGTACCTTCCCCGGCCTTGAGCGGTTCGACTTCGCCCAGCGTTCCCTGTATGGCGTTATGCACGAGGAGTACGGCCAGACGCCGGCCTGGGCGGTTCAGCAGGTCGAAGCGTCGGCGGCCGACAAGCGTGAAAGCGCCCTGCTGGGCATTCGCGCAGGGGCGCCTGTCCTGCGCTCGCACCGCATGGTGTACAGCCCGCAGAATGTAGTGCTGGAAGATGGCCGTGCGACCTATCGTGGTGACCGTTATAAATACCGCGTGCGCCTCAGCGGTGACTCGCAGGCCGTGGGCATCCTATGAGCGGCGACCCTTCGACAGGCTCAGGGCTGGCTCCTTCGACAGGCTCAGGCCCCGCCCCGGTCGGCCTCGTGATTGCCAGCCACGGCGATCTGTCCCGCGCCCTGCTCAACACCGCCGAGATGATTGTCGGGGCGCAGGACGGCGTGCAGGCGGTCTGCCTGCACCCGCAGGACAGCCTCGAACACTGCCATCGGTCCCTGCAAGAGGCGATCGGGCAGGTGGATCGGGGCGGGGGCGTGCTGGTGTTGATTGACCTGTTCGGCGGCACGCCGGGCAACGCGGCGGCGCTGGGCCTTCGCGAACGCTGGTACCCGGTCGTGGCCGGCGTCAACCTGCCGATGCTGTTGGAAGTGCTGATGAATCGCGACGGCAGTTTGAGCGCGGCCGAACTCTCGGCGCTGGCCCTGCAGGCCGGGCAGGCTGGCTTGATAGATGTGAGCGCCCGCCTGCAGGCGCAGATGGGAATCGCCGGTAACCCTGAGCCTGCCGCTGGCATGGCGTAAGGTCTGCTGAGGAAAGGAATCTCAATGAACGCCCCTATCTTCACGAACGGGGGAATGATGCACCGCGCGGTGTTGGTTGCGCCGCGCCAGATCACGTTTGAAGATGTGCATATCCCGACCCCGGCGGCGGATCAGGCGCTGATCAAGGTGGATTCGTGCGCGCTGTGCACGTGGGAGCAGAGGCTCTACACGGGCGAGGAACAGGCTTACCCGATCGTCGGCGGTCATGAGGTGAGCGGCGTCGTGGCGGCCAAAGGCCGCCACGTCTTCGGGCTGGAGGTGGGCGAGCATGTCGCGCTGGCCGGGCTGAACCGTTGCGGCCAGTGCGAGTCGTGCCGCCGCGGCTACGACAACATCTGCGAGAACGCCTCAAAAATCCGAGACGCCGACCCGCCCGGCGG
>JACQEC010000317.1 GCA_016200765.1 Chloroflexota bacterium
GCGTGGGGTGTGCGTATGATCCCATTGTGGAGCGCGATTCGCACCCGCCCAAGAGGTAGCGTACAAACACAAGTACATACGAAGAAGGGTAGTCTGATTATTGATCACGACTACCCTTTTTCTTTGCTCGGACTACCCGAATGGGTGTGGACAGGCATCCCCGGTATGCCTAGAATCAATATGACGGAATTGAAACGATATATGGCAAGAGTGCCATAAGAGTAACCTGTTATGCCCACCCGCACAATTCGCCCGCAAGCCCTGATCTTCACGCTGTTTGGCGACTACGTCTGCCAGCGCAGTGACCGGATATGGATCGGTAGCCTCATCCGCCTGCTCGCGCTCTTCGGCGTTTCCGAGCAGGCGACCCGCACGACCGTCTCGCGCATGACGCGGCGCGGCTGGCTGTGCCTATCGCGCACAGGCACGCGCGCCGGATACGCCCTGACTCCGGCGGCCTCAAGGTTGATCGAAGAAGGCACCGCGCGCATCTTCCAGCCGCCCACAGCGGGCGAAGGCTGGGACGGCCTGTGGAGCCTCGTGGCGTACTCCATCCCCGAAGAACAGCGCGAGTCTCGCGACCGCTTCCGCCGCGAACTCGGCTGGCTGGGCTACGGTATGTTGACCAACGCGCTGTGGATTTCACCCAACGACCGGCGCGCGCGTGTGGCCGATCTGGTCGAGGCGCTTCAGATCAAACCCTGCGTGCAATCCTTCAGCGGGCACCTTGATGGCTTTGTCTCTTGCCGCGAATTGGCGGCGCGCTGTTGGAATCTGGCCGACCTCAACGCCGCCTACGCCGCCTTTATCGAGAAATACCAGCCTCAACTGTGCGACTACCAGCGCAGACTAACAGCGCAGCCGCCGCCGGAGGACCGCCACTGTTTCGCCCAGCGCTTCATGCTGACCCACGAGTACCGCCGCTTCCCATACCGCGACCCGCGTCTGCCGGCCGAGCTCCTGCCCGCCGACTGGCGCGGCGCGGATGCCCAGTCCCTGTTCCAGACCTACCACCGCCTGCTAGCCGACCCTGCCAATCGCTATTTCGACGCTATCTTTCGCTAGAGAGCGCAACCATGGTCAATAAGTTTCCCTCTCGACCCGCCGATTCCTTCGACTTCAAGGAAATCTTGTATAGCAAGCAAGACTGGGTCGCCCGTGTGACGATCAACCGCCCGGAGGTCTATAACGCTTATACCACCCAGACGGTGCGCGAGTTGGCGATGGCGTTTAAGGACGCGATGTGGGATGATGCCGTGGCGGTGGTCGTCCTGACCGGCGCGGGGAGTAAGGCGTTCTGCACCGGCGGCGATGTGAAGGAGTATGCCGAGGTGTTCACCCAGCGGCCGCGCGATTACTGGAAGTGGATGGGCGAATTTATCGAGTGCCATGATATCCTGCGCAACATCGGCAAGCCCACCATCGCGCGCATCAACGGCCTCGTGGCCGGAGGCGGCAACGAGTTCAATATGTCGTGCGACCTCGCGGTCATGGCCGACCACGCCACCATCCGTCAGGTCGGCACGCGCGTCGGGTCGGTAGCCGCCGGAGGCGCAACCCAGTGGCTGCCGATCATGGTTGGCGACCGCCGGGCGCGGGAGATGCTGTTGACCTGCGAGCCGATCAATGCGGCCACCGCGCTGGATTGGGGATTGGTCAACCGCGTCGTCCCGTTGGAACAACTGGACGAGGCGGTTCAGCAGTTGGCCGAGAAGTTAATTGACAAGTTTCCGGAGTGCACGCGCTACACCAAAACACAGGTCAACTACTGGAAGGAGATGGCATGGGCGCAGACGATTCGCCACGCGCAGGACTGGCTGTCACTGCACTTCGCCACCACCGAGCCTTACGAAGGGATGACCGCGTTCGTCGAGAAACGCCAGCCGCGCTTCCGGGAGATGCGCGCGCAGGCCATCGAGGGGGCGCCCGAGTTCTTGTTCGGGCCGTATGCCCAGACCTGCCCCGCGTGCGGCACGAAAGGTCTGCCGAGCGAGTTTGATTTCTGCGGCAAATGCGGCGCTGCCTTGGCGCAGGGCGGTGTTGTTCAGCCGGACGCGAGCCGCTGATCATGGAAATCACACCCGGCATCTTTCAGGTGCGCGTGCCGGTGCCGTTCCCGCTGAAAAGCGTGAACGCCTATCTCGTCCGTGAGGCCGATGGGTGGACGATGCTGGACACCGGCTTGAACACCGCGCCGGCATTGGAGGCGTGGGACGCGGCTTTCAAGACGCTGGGAATCGAGGCGCGGCAACTGCGGCGCATCGTCCTGACCCACGCGCACCCCGACCACTACGGGCTGGCCGGGCACTTTCAGGCTCTGTCGGGCGCGCCAGTCTTCGCGCTGGACAAGGAGATCAGCGTGGTGCCGCTAGAGTGGGACACCAGCGGCGAGTATATGGCAGAGTATGCGCGCTTTCTGCTCTCGCACGGCGTGCCCGCCGAATGTGCGCGCCGGATTGAACAGCGCACCTGGGATATTCTCGCGATGCTCCAACCGCACCCGCGGCTCTCGCCGTTGCGCGATGGCGAGTCACTGCCAATAGGGGGCGAGGCGTATCGCGTGATCTGGACGCCCGGCCACGCCGACGGGCACATGGTTCTGCACCGCGAGCGCGACGGCCTGCTGTTTGGCGGCGACCATGTGCTGATGAAGATCACGCCGAATATCTCGTTGTGGCCGGGGCTGGCGCCAAACCCGCTGTGCGACTTTCTCCACTCGCTGGCGGCGATCAAGCGCCTGAAGGTCAGCCTCGTCCTGCCGGGGCATCGCGCCACCTTCACCGATCTGGCCGGGCGCGTGACGGAGTTGGAGGAGCATCATCGCGTGCGCGCTCAAGCCTGCTGGCAGGCCGCGGGCGCTGGCCGATCCGGTTACGAGATCGCCATGCATGTGTTCCCCGCCATCGAGTCGGTGGACGATGTGCGGATGGCCGTCGCCGAAGTGCTGGGGCATCTGGTGTACCTTGAGGGCAAGGGGCGGGTGGAGTCGCTGGAAGGAAAGGTCATTCGCTACCGGCAGAGACAAGATGGCTCACCTGTTGATTGAA
>JACQEC010000309.1 GCA_016200765.1 Chloroflexota bacterium
AGATCGTTCAGGCGTTTCTCGGCGCGACGTTTCAGGCGGAAGAGCGGTTCGTCCGGCGCTTGAACAAGGTCATCGCGCTAGAGCAGGCGTGGGGCGGCAATCAAAAATCTGAAAGCTAAGATTTCAAAGTCGGGAGAGCCTCATGTCCGACCAAAAGTTCACCCATGGAACAACGCGCGGATCGCCGAGTTACTCGTGCGCATCGGCGACATGTTGGACGTGCTGGGCGAGAACAGTTTCAAGGTCAACGCCTATCGCCGCGCCGCCGACGCCATCCAGCATCTTGATCAGGACGTCCGCGCCGTGTGGCAGGGCGGCGACGCGGCCAGCCCTGAGCCTGTCGAAGCGGCATCGGGCGTGAAGAACTTGCGCACGATTGCCGGGGTGGGCGAGGCGATTGCCTCAAAGCTCGACGAGTTACTGCGCACAGGCGAGATGGGCTATTACCGCGAGTTGTCGGAGCAGGTGCCGGCGGGCGTGCTCGACATCCTGAAGGTGCCGGATGTCGGGCCCAAGACGGCGGCGCGGCTGTGGCGCGAACTGAATATCACGACGCTCGATCAACTGCGCGCCGCGGCGGAGCAGGGTCAGGTGCGCCAGCTGAAGGGCATGGGCGAGAAATCGGAGGCCAAGATTCTGGCGGGGCTGGCCGCGCTGTCGCGCAAGACCAACCGGCGGCTGATCTCGACCGTCTATCCGTTCGCGCAGGCGGTCATCGCGCAGATGCAGGAAACGTGCGGCTCGGCCATCCACCAGATCACCTACGCCGGATCATTGCGCCGGATGCGTGCGACCATCGGCGACCTCGATTTCCTCGTCAGCGCGGACGCCGCCCACCACGCGGATATTCTGGAAGCGTTCACGAAACTGCCGCGCGTCGAGACGGTGAACGACCATGGCGGCACCAAAGCCTCGGTCATCGCCGACAACGGACTGCAGGTAGACCTGCGGGTGTTGGAGCCCAAGCACTGGGGATGCGCGCTGGTCTACTTCACGGGCAGTAAACAGCATAACATTGAGATTCGCGGGCTGGCGCAGGAGCAGGGCTACACGCTGAACGAATACCGCTTCGGCCAGAACGAGCGCGAGCTATTCTGCGAGACTGAGGAAGAGGTCTACCAGAAATTGGGACTGCCGTGGATTCCACCCGAACTGCGCGAGGCCGCTGGTGAGATTGAAGCCGCGCGCGCCGGCGCACTGCCGCGGCTGATTGAACTCGGCGACTTGAAGGGCGACTTGCAGACGCATTCCACGTGGAGCGACGGGCAGATGACCATCGAGCAGATGGCGCGGGCGGCGCAGGCGCGCGGCCTCAAGTACATCGCCGTGACCGATCACAGCAGTGGGCTGGGCATCACGCGCGGCGTGGACGCGACGCGCATTAAAGAGCAGTGGGCGGAGATTGACGCGCTCAACAAGCGTCTGCGCGGCTTCAAGGTTCTGAAGGGGCTAGAGTTGGAGATCAGGGCCGACGGCTCGCTCGACATGCCGGATGAAATCCTCGCGCAGTTGGACATCTGCCTCGCCTCGACGCATACGGCGCAAAAACAGCCCAAGGAGAAGATCACCGCGCGGGTGGTGAAGGCGATGCGCCATCCGCACATTGACGCCATTGCCCACCCGACCGGCCGGCTCATTGAGGAGCGCGAGGAGACGGCTCTAGACCTGGCCGAGGCGATGCGTGTGGCGCAGGAGACGGGCACGCTTCTGGAAGTAGATGGCGCGGTCGAGCGGCTCGATCTGGACGAGGTGCACATCCGCCGCTTGAAGCAACTCGGCTTGAAAACCATTCTCGACAGCGACGCCCACCACGCCGACCAGTTCGAGACGCTGTTCTACGGCATCCACAACGCCCGGCGCGGCTGGGCCGAGGCGGGCGACGTGCTGAATACGTTGGAATGGGCCCAGCTGAAGAAGCATCTGAAGCGCAATCGGAGGTGAAAGATGACGTTTCAATTTACCATTGTGGTTGAACGCGATCCGGATAGCGGCTGGCTGGTGGGAGAAGTGGCCGAACTGCCGGGCTGTTATACACAGGCAGAGAATATGGTTGATCTCGAAAGCAACATGCGCGAGGCAATACACCTGTATTTGGAAATGTCCCCGGATGTTCAGACTTTCCCATAGTTCGAAGGGGGCTTTGCTTTAGCGAACCGTTACCAGCATCAGCGTAGTACCCGCTATCTCCGCGTTCCCGTCCACGCCCTGCGGTATCACCTCTTGACCGTCCCCCCACTCCACGCTGACCCCTACCCTTCCGCCATGCGCAACCTGTAGCGCGCGCTGGGCGACGACCACCGTTTCCCCGACCGACCAGCGCGACGTCGGGTACCAGAGCTCTGCCGGAGAGTCGGCCTGCGCGTAGGCTTCGTAGCCCGTCGGTGCATAAACGTGAAAGACAAAACGCGCGTTTTCAACGGGTGGGCGAAGCGCGCGCCAGTAGGTTCGCAGTCGCACCGCCGGGGCTGGCACGGCGCGCGGCGGCACGATCTCAAGGTTATAGCCGAGCAGTTCCAGACTGTCGCCAAAGCGCACATGGAGAGGCTGTTGGATGCTGGACGGATCGGCGCGCAGGAATGAGAAGAAGGTTTCCGGCAAGCGCGGCACGCCCGCGCCCGGCGTCGGTCGAAGGGCCGCGCCGCGCGCCAGCAGGAGGTAGCCGTCGTCGGCTTCGACGATGCTCACCGGCGTCTCGTTCAGGATTTGCTTGACGGTTTGCGCGTAGTCGGCGGGGCTGGCCGGGTAGGTCTGCCCGCTCACATCGAGCAGGATGATGTCGGCGTCGCCGACGGTCGGAAAAAGATAGGCGTTGGCGCGCGCGCTGACGTGCGGGTACAAATCCGACTGCGCCGATAGGCGCGCTTCGGGCGGGATGCGCGCCGCGAGGCCAGCTAGTTTCTGTTGATGGGGCGTGACGGTGTACGCCGCGAAGTCTGCCGTGAAGGGAATTGCGCCTGCGCGATAACTTTGAGTGAGCGCGAAGCACAGCGCGAATACCACCGGAATCCCGCGCGGCAACCAGCGTAACCAGCGGCGGCCCAGTCGCTCCGCGCCGATGATGGCGGCGATGATCAGAAAGGGCACGATCGGCGCGGAGTAGTGGGCGACGCCGGAACGCATCCAGTCAAAGCGACTGAAGGTGTTGATACCGATCTCCGGCAACGCGAGCAAAAGAACCTCCGGCGCGAACAGCGCCATAAAGCCGGTCTGCGCGAGCAGAAAACCAAGATAGCCGTACACCTCGGGCTGTTTGAGCCAATCCAAAAGAATCGGCGTCGTCAAAATGTTGCGGGCGACCTCCGGGACGGAATGCCCGAGCCACGAATAGCGCGCCGCGAACACGGAGGCCGTGCGCCCGGCGGCGCTCTGCTGAATCGCCGCGGCGCTGGCCGTCCACGCGACCGCCGCCGCGATGGTGGCTACGCCAATCTGAACAGACCGCTGGCGCACACTTTTCGACAGGCTCAAGACGCCGGAGGCGACCTGCCGGTACAGCCCATACAGCCACAATAGGGCAACCAGCAGACCCATCTCCTCTTTGGCCGCGAGTATCAAAACCGTGAAGATGAGGGCGGTCTTCAGTCGCTTTTGTTCGAGCGCGTCGAAGGCCCACAGAAAAAAGGCCGCGCACAACGTCACCGGGTGAAAGTCGGCGAGGTTCGCGCCCGCCAGCGACGGCGACAGCAGATACATCGCGCAACACGCGACGGAAAGCCAGCCGGGGCCATAGCGCCGCCGCGCAATTTGATACGCCGGCCATGCGCCGCTGGCGAGGATCACTGATTGCAGAATCAGCAGGGCGCGTGGGTCGGGCCAGATGAGGTAGAGCGGCGCGACCAACAGTAGCAGCGGCTCGACGTGATAGGACAGCAGGTTTTCAGGCTGGCGGATACGCTTCGGGTCAAATTCGGGGAAATGGAAGGCCGCCTCGTGGAACGTCGTGAAGTGGAACGGCGCGCCGTGTATCGTGTTCCAGAGCGTGTTGTTATAGTAGCCGAGATCAAGCGCGTTGCTCTCGTGCGCGGCGTGGCGTTCAAGCGACAGCCACGAGAGGGTCGCCGCGTAGAGCAACATTAACAGAAGCGCGCAGACCGCCGGGGCGTTACGAGTTTCGCGTTCACGCGTTAACGCGCTAACGCACCAACGCGCCAACGCTTTCAGATACTCCACTGACTGCCACAGCCGGCGCATGAGGCGGGCGGCGTGTCGCCAAGAAACTGCTCGCGGAACTTCAGGTAC
>JACQEC010000305.1 GCA_016200765.1 Chloroflexota bacterium
ACGCGTTCACGCGCCAACGCGCTCACCCCCGTTCGGGGGCATACGTTTTGACGCCCCTGTGAATCCGCGTTATACCCTTTCACCCAGTATGGCAACTGTCCTGCTCAAACCATCAGCCCAGCACCGGCTAAGAAACTTCTATCCGTGGGTGCGGCGCGACGAGGTAGAGGCCGTGCAGGGAAGCCCAGAGAACGGCGAGGTGGTCGCCGTGCGCGATGCGCGCGGTGAATTTATTGGGCAGGCGTTCTTTAACGCGCAGAGCCATATTACCCTGCGCATGGTGTCTCTCGATGCCCGGCCGATCAACGCGGCGTTCCTGACCGAGCGCATCCGCGCCGCGGCCCGGCGCCGCTCCGGCCGCATCGCGGGCACCAACGCCTGGCGCGTCGTCAACGGCGAAAGCGATGGCTTGCCGGGGCTGATTGTGGACCGGCTGGGCGATGTGCTGGTCGTGCAGTTCCGCAATGCGGGCGTCGAGCGATTGCGCGATGCGCTCGTCGAGGCGCTGATCGGCGAGCAGGGGCCGCGCAGCATCTATGAGCGCAGTGATGTGGAAGCACGCGGCGAGGAAGGGCTGGAACCGCGCGCCGGGCCGCTGTGGGGCGACCCGCCGGACACCGTGGAGGTTGAGGAACAGGGTGTCCGCTTCAGGGTCAGCCTGACGCAGGGGCAGAAGACAGGGTTCTACCTTGACCAGCGCGATAACCGGCGGCGCTTGCGTGAGATGGCGCGGCCGGGCGACCGCGTGCTGGATATGTATTGCTACGTCGGGGCCTTTGCCTTGCAGGCGGCGGCGGCCGGCGCGAGCGCGCTGGCGGTGGATAAGGACGCCGGAGCGCTGGCCTTGCTCGAACAGGCCGCGCAGAGCAACGGGCTAAGCGAGCGCGTGGGCGTGCGCTGGGGCGATGCGCTGGAGGTGATGACAGCGCTCAACGGCGAAGGCCGCAAGTTTACGCACGTCGTCCTCGACCCGCCGACGCTGGTGAAACGCAAGGAAGACCTGCCGCGCACCAAACGCCTGTTCGTCACCTTGAGCGCCGGAGCGATGAGGCTGTTGGAGCCGGGCGGTGTGCTGTTCCTCTCCTCCTGCGCGCATTACATCGGCGCGGACGACCTGCTCGACACCGCGCGCATCGCCGGCGGCGACGCCCAGCGCCGCGTGGAGGTCCTCGATGTGACCTATCAGCCGCCCGACCACCCGTGGATCGTGCAAATCCCCGAAACGCTGTATCTGAAGACGGTCATCTTGCGGGTCGAGTAGAATTTGGAGGCGACGATGTGGCTCAAAGGCAACTTGCATACGCATACCAACCAATCGGACGGCGACGCGCCGCCCAACGCGGTGGCGGCGTGGTACGCCGGGCACGGCTACGACTTTTTGGCGATCACCGATCACAACCTGCTCACCCGCCCTGCGGAGGAGCACGGCTTGCAGTTATTGACGGGTACGGAAATATCACTGGTGGCGGAGCGCAAGCCGATCCACGTCAACGCCTTCAACATCGGCGACCTTGCGGTGATCGCGAAGCCGGACGCCGGCATCGTGGAGACCTTGCAGGACGCGGTGAACGCGGCCAACGCGGCGGGCGGCCTGCCGATGATCAATCACCCCAATTTCAAATGGGCATTCGGCCCGGCGGAGATGGCGCGCGTCGCGGGCTGGTCGCTGTTGGAAATCCACAACGCCAGCACCGACTGCAACAACTTCGGCTACGGCGGGCGGATGGGCGTCGAGGCGATGTGGGATGAACTGCTCAGCGCGGGACTGCGGGTGTTCGGCGTGGCGGCGGACGATGCGCACGATTTCCTGAAGGAGCGCTGGGGCCACGTCTCGCCGCCCGGGCTGGCCTGGGTGCAGGTCTGTGCGACTGATCGCTCCGCGCGGGCGATTGTGTCGGCCTTGCAAGCGGGCGACTTCTATGCCAGCACCGAAATCGTCGTCGAGCAGTGGGCGCGCGACGGCGACACGTTGCGCCTGCCCATCCGCCCACAGCGCGATTACACGTACACCACGCACTTCATCGGCCAGCGGGGGCGCGCGCTCGCGTCGGTAGATGGCATTAACGCGGCCTATCCCATACGCGGTGACGAACGGTACGTGCGCGCCAAGGTCTGCTCCAGCAACGGCGGCTGGGCGTGGACCCAGCCGCATTTTATCGGTTGAGCGGGGCCGAACGATGTCGAGCAAACTGCTCAAGCCCAAGCCGATGCTCGTCGTCGAGCCATGCGCCACCTGCGGGCGCGCGCACAGCGGCCCGCGCGACTACCGGCGTTGCGCCGTTTGCGAGCAGGTCTTTTGCTGGGATGGCGCGCCACAGCGCGAAAACTGGTTTGCCGTCGAGACGCGCCCGTGCGGCAGTTGCCGCGACAACACCAGCGATTTCGACCGCTGTCGCGGCTGTGTGACCCGCTGTTGGGTCTGGTTCGGCGCCGATTGGCCCGCCATTCGCCCGCTCGCCCTGTTCATCTTCATCGCGGTGGTGTTCTCCACCGCCTTCTGGACGCTGTTCTTCTGGGGCGTCAACCTCTGGCTGCGCAGTCTGGGCATTGGATAAAGCAGGCCTTATATGTTTTGTAAGGCTTTCCTTTGTATGTTACAATAGCCGCCGTTACTTACCCTTACGTCCCACAGCAAGTGGAGGAGAAGCATGGATTTGTACATTTGGATAGTGCCAGTCGTCAGCCTCATCGCGCTGGCCTTTGTCGGCTGGCTGGCATACGACGTGCTGCGCCGCGATACGGGCACCCCGCGTATGCAAGAAGTGGGCCAGACGATTTTTGAGGGCGCGGTCGCCTTCCTCAAGCGGCAATACACAACCATCGGCATTCTGGCGGTCGTCACCGCCGTCCTGCTGGGCCTGCTCATCGGCCTGTTCGACAAGTTCCCGGAGGTCGAGGCGTTCCGCAGTGACACCATGCGGCTGGGCATGCTGACCGGCTTTGCCTTTCTGGTCGGCGCGGCGGCCTCGGCGTTGAGCGGGATTATCGGCATGTATGTGGCGGTGCAGTCGAACCGCCGCGTCGCCAGCGCGGCCCGCGCGGGCGTCGGGCCTGCGCTTCAGGTTGCCCTGCGCGGCGGCGCGGTGTCGGGTTTTCTGGTCGTCACGCTGTCGCTGATTGGCGTGTTTATCATGTTTGTGCTGTATGGCGGCTTGCAGAACCCGAAAGACGCTCCGTTCTTGATTGTTGGCACCGGTTTCGGCGCGAGCTTCGTCGCGCTCTTTGCCCAGCTCGGCGGCGGCATCTACACGAAGGCGGCTGACGTTGGCGCGGACCTCGTGGGCAAGGTTGAGGCGGGCGTGCCGGAGGACGACCCGCGCAACGCGGGCGTCGTCGCCGACCTCGTGGGCGACAACGTGGGCGACTGCGCCGGGCGCGGCGCCGACCTGTTCGAGTCCACCGTCGCCGAAAACATCGGCGCGATGATTCTCGGCGTGGCCATCTTCAACAAGACGCAGAACACCGCGTGGATCTTCTTCCCGCTGGTCGTGCGCTCCATCGGCTTGCTGGCCTCGATTATCGGCCTGCTGTCGGTGCGGTATCGCAAGGGCGAAGAGCCGATGAACGCGCTCTTCCGCGGCTACGGCGTGGCCGCGCTGTTGTCGGCGCTGGGCATGTTTTGGGTGACCAACACCATGCTCGGCGCGGCGTGGTGGTGGCTGTTCCTCGCCGGACTGGTGGGCATCCTCGCCGCGGTCGCGTTTGTGCTGATTACGATGTACTACACCGAAGCGCGCTTCCGGCCGGTGCAGGAAATCGCCGACGCCAGCCGGACGGGCGTGGCGACGAACATCATCAGCGGCATTGCGGTCGCGTTTGAGAACACGGCGGCTCCGGTGATCGGCATCGCCATCGCGCTGTTGGCCTCGTTCTATCTCGGCTCCCAGACCGCCGGCATTCTGAATGTGCAGTTGCATGAAGCCGGCATCTTCGGCACCGCCGTGGCGACGATGGGCATGTTGATGACCGCCGCGTTTGTGCTGGCCATGGACACCTTTGGCCCGATTGTAGACAACGCGGGCGGCATCGTGGAAATGTCGGACGCGCCGGAAGAAGTGCGCAACGGCACCGACGCCCTCGACTCGGCGGGCAACACCACCAAGGCGCTGACCAAGGGCTACGCGATCGGCTCGGCGGCGCTGGCCGCGTTCCTGTTGTTCAGCGCGTATCTGGACAAGGTCAGGCTCGTCCAGCGCGCGCAAGGCGTGAAGCCGGAGAATATTTTGAGCGCGGTGGATTTGGGCAAGGTTGAAGTATTCGTGGGCGGGTTGGTGGGCGCGATGTTGATCTTCCTCTTCTCCTCGCTGGCCATCCGCGCCGTCAGCAATGTGGCGCAGGAGATCATCAAGGAAGTGCGGCGCCAGTTCAAAGAGATCCCCGGTCTGTTGGAAGGCAAGCCCGGCGCGAAGGCCGATTACGCGCGCTGTGTGGATATCACGACGCGCGGCGCGCTCAAGGCGATGGTCGCGCCCGGCATCCTCGCGGTAGGCGCGCCGATACTGGTCGGCTTCCTGCTGAAGGCCGAAGCCGCGGCGGGGCTGTTGATGGTCGGCACGATGGCAGGCATCCTGCTGGCGACGGTGATGAACAACGGCGGCGGCGCGTGGGACAACGCCAAGAAGTTCATCGAGGCCGGCAACTACGGCGGCAAAGGCTCCGAAGCGCACAAGGCCTCGGTGGTGGGCGACACCGTCGGCGACCCGTGGAAGGACACGGCCGGCCCATCACTGCACGTGTTGATCAAACTGCTGGCGACGATTACGCTGGTGCTGGCGCCGCTGTTTATTTAGACGCACCCCACCTGTAACCTGAAAAGCCCATCAACGCTGAAACTCGTTGATGGGCTTTTTGCTGGGGTTTCATAGACGAGACGTGAACGAGACCTATCGCACCGAGCGTTGCTGGCGTATGGGCATGAATCGCTGTTCGCGGGTTGGGCGGCAGGATGGGTGCGCGACAGGAGCGGGGTCAAGCTGAGGCCATCCACTAGGTCATACCTGTTGAGACCGCGATGAGCACGTCGCAACTGCATCTGGAAACCCTGTTCGTGCTGGACGCCGCAGGTCGCATCGCGTCGCCGCTTACAGTTCGCCTGCTCCACGGAGGGCGGGTCGGTTGCGATCAGCTCCTCTGTTCCAATTTCATTTCGACCAGGACTTTCATATGCTGGAGCGCTTCGCTCACTGCTTCCAAATCTTCCTGATTCAATACGATGGTAGAGTGATAAAGATTAAGCGCATATACCTGCTCTAGAACTCCCCACTCATGCTCGAATCTCTTGATCCAGTCTTGATCGCGCTCGGTCAACACGCCTAATAGTCCCTTCAATGAATTGATAATCCTACCCAAAGAATTCAAGTCAATCTTTCGGTTCGAGATTTGATCAAGCATGCGCTTGTATTGACGATGATCGTATTCATTCATACTCTGTTAGCAGCTCTTGGGCTCAATCTACCTGTAACCGATCGGGCCCATAAACGCGTGAGTACGTCAACTCGTTGACGGGCCTTTTTCGATGTCACGGCGCGGCGACGCGCAAACGCTCCCACAACTGCGCTTTCAATCGCGTGAACTCTTCCTGAAATGCCGCGCTGTGGAGCGGATTGGTCGTCATAATCAGCGCGTCCTCGCCATTATCGGAGTAGTAGCGTTTGCGCCGCCCGGCCACGCTGAAGCGGTATTTGCGATAGAGGTTCTGCGCCACAGCGTTGCTGACCCTGACCTCCAGCGTGGCCACCTCCGCGCCCCAAGCTTGCGCCTGTTCAATCATCGCCGCCAGCAGAAGTTCCCCCAGATGCTTCCCGCGCCACTCGCGCACCGTGGCGATGGTGCTGATGTGCGCTTCGCCGGCCATCAGCCAAAAGCCGCCGTGCCCCAGGATGGGCGGCAGGGCGGGCCGAGAGGCTGACACGACGGGGGGCTGGAGCGCGCCTTCCCCGAAGACCACGTTCCAGAACCGTCTCCGCGCGCGGGGCGTGGCGCGGGGCGGCGCGGAAACCGGCGCGTGCTGTTTACGCACGACCCAATAGTGCGCCATCCCGTTGTGGCGCAGTTCATGCCGGTAGGCGCTGGCGGTCCACGGCGCGCTGAAGGCTTCGCGCTCAATCACGATTACCGGCTCGATGTCGTCTTCCTGCATCGGTTCGACGACGTAGGGAATCGCAGAGTAGTCAAGCATCGTCGTCTTCACGGCCCATAGTTCGGCACCAGCGCCGCCGCCTGATCTGTCTGGCCTCTCTGCCAGCGCTCCCAGGCGATGCGCGCCAGCACCTGCGGGTCGCGCGCCCGCGCCGACGGCGGCGCAAAGGCCGCGAGCGCGCCCAGCCGCTCGCGCAGAACCTGCTCGTCAGCAGGCTCAATTTCGCCCGCAAAGAATGTCGGCTGGTCGGCGCAGGCATCGGCCAACTCGTTGGCGCGGCCTAGCCAGATGCCGCCAGTGGCTTGCCACCCGCCCGCGGCGGGCCGGTAAAACGCCGCGGAAAGCCGCCCGCGCCCCGCCTGCAAGACCGCGCACAGGCGATGGTCAGCGGGCGGAACCGCCAACGCGCTGATGTCCAGCGTCGGCACGCCCAGCAGGGCCGTGCCCTGCGCGAGGCAAAACCCCTTCGCCACGCTCAAGCCAATGCGCAAACCGGTGTACGAGCCGGGGCCAATCGCCACCGCGACCGCCTGCAGGCGGCTCACCGTCACGCCGGCCTGCGCAAGCAGGGTGACGATGTTCGGCAGAAGTTCCACCGTGTGGTTGCGCTCCGTCCGCCACTGGATGCTGGCGCGCGGGCCTCCGGCATCGCGGAGCGCGACGCCGGCGCGATTCGTCGCCGTGTCAATCGCCAACAGCATAGGCCATCATGGGTTTCGCCCGGTCGGCATCCCCGTTTCAACTTGAGTTCGCAACAGCGCTGTGAGTTGGTTGCCGCGCTCATCGCTGGCGCTGAAAGTCAGCGCGCGCGCCTGCCCCCGATCCATCCCCGATCCAGTCGGGGACGGGGGCACTTGCTCGCCGCGCGCTTCCAGCCGCAGATGCAGTCCGGCCTGCTCGCCCAGTGGGTCGAGCCGCTCGCCCCACTCGATCACGCACACGCCCGCACCGTCCAGATAATCGCGCAGGCCCAGATTATCAATCTCGGCGCGGCCGTTCAGCCGGTAAAGGTCTATATGATATAAGGGAAGCCGCCCGGCATAAACGCGGATCAGAACAAACGTCGGGCTGGTCACGGGCGCGTCAACGCCCAGCCCGCGCCCGAGTCCCTGGGTGAAGGTCGTTTTGCCTGCGCCGAGGTCCCCCGACAACCAGAGCACGTCGCCCGCCTGCAGAGACGCCGCCAGCCGCGCGGCCAACAGCCGCGTAGCCGCCGCGCTATCGGTTGTGGTCGTCCATTCGATAGGCACAGGTTGATTATAATGACAGATGCGGCGGCGGCAAACGTCGAGATGGCATCGGACTCTCGGCATCAATCGTCAATTAACCATAGGCGGCTTTGCGCCTCCTTAAATCTCCTGTATCATCAGAGCGAAGCCACTATGCGCATCGGCATTATCTCCGATATTCACAGCAACGTCGTCGCCCTGGAGCGGGCGCTTGAAGCCATGGGAACGGTGGATGCCCTCTGGTGCCTGGGCGACGTGGTCGGCTATGGCCCGAACCCCAACGAGTGCGTTGCCCTCTTGCTCGCGCAGCCGTCCCTGCAAATCTGCCTGACCGGCAATCACGATGCCGCGGCATTGGAGCGGGTCAGTTGGAAGGGCTTTAACGCACACGCCCGGCGCGCCATCCAGTGGACGCACGACCAACTCAACCGGCACAGCCTCGATTTCTTGAGCGAACGCCCCGACAAACTCCAGCCGGACGGAGATTTTACGCTCGCCCATGCCAGCCCGCGCGATCCGGTCTGGGAGTATATCACCAGCCCCGCGATTGCGCGCGCCAACTTCGAGCACTTTAACACGCCGCTCTGCCTTGTCGGCCACAGCCACGTCCCGGCGATCTACACCCGCAGAGAAGATGGCCGCGTCAACGGACAGACGGCCGCGCCCGGACTGCCGCTGGTTGTCGCGGATAAGGACAGGCGCATCATCAACCCCGGCAGTGTCGGCCAGCCGCGCGACGGCGACCCGCGCGCCGCCTTCGCCATCTGGGACAGCGATCAACGCCGCTTCGACTTTCACCGTGTCGCGTATGATGTCGCGGCCACCCAGCGGCGTATCATCGCCGCCGGACTGCCCTCGTCGCTGGCGGCGCGTTTAGGTTTTGGCCGATAGGGGCGAACGGCCGTTCGCCCGTACGCGCGGCCGGCGGGGAACTTTGCGGCAAGCGCCGGCGTCTATCAGGCAGAGAGAAAATTAGCGCACTTGAGGGCACACACCATGAAAGACAAACTTCTGCTGGTGGCTATCGTCCTGCTGACCTTGCTGATCGGCGCGTGCGGCGCGTCCACCGCGCCGTCGAGCGCCCCCACGACACGCGGGCCGCTTCCTCCCGCACCCGCCCTTGGGTTTGACAGCCAACCGGGCGAAAGCGCAGGTATTGCTCAATCAAAGACACAGCCAGCCGCCCAGCCAGCCGCCGACGGGAATGTGTTCAATCAGAGCCAGAGCGCCAGCGACCGGCTGATCATCAAAACGGCCAACCTGACGCTGATTGTGAGGGACGCCGAGGCGTCGCTGGATGCCATCAAGGGCATCACCGCCGGGCTGGGCGGCTTCATCTCCAACTCACAGAGCACGCGCGCGAAAGATTCGGCCAGCGGCGTGCGCGTCAGCATGACCCTTCGCGTGCCGGCGGACAAATACGACGACGCGCTGAAGCAGATCAAGCAAACCGCCATACGGGTAGACACGGAGAGGCTGGGCGGGCAGGATATTACCGAGGAATATACCGATCTGAACGCGCGCCTGCGCAATCTGGAGGCGACGGAGAAGGAACTGCTGGCGCTGATGACGACCGTGCGCGAGAAAAGCAGTCGCGCCGAGGATATTCTGGCCGTTCAGCGTGAACTCAACAATATCCGCGGGCAGATTGAGCAGTTGAAGGGGCGCATGCAGTTCCTCGACCGCTCCGTGGCGCTGGCCACCATCACGCTCGACCTGATACCGGAGAGCCTCGAAGGGCCAGTCACCACGCAGGCGTGGGACCCGGCGCGCGTGGCGCGCGACGCGGTGCGCACCCTGCAGAACCTATTGCAAGGTCTGTTGAGCGTGGTGATTTACGCGCTCATTCTGGTACTGCCGGTCGCGATTGTCGTCGGCGTGCCGCTTGCCCTGCTGGTGCGCTGGCTGCGCAATCGCCGCCGCGCCACAGTCGCCGCTAAACCTTAACCCCAATGTAGGGGCGGGTCTCGCACCCGCCCGTTGGCGCGTTGTGCGTTCCGCATGAACCCGGAACGCACAACGCGCCAACGGTTCTTGCGTCCGTCCGGCGTGGCGTCGCAGGCGGTTGGAAACCGCCTGCTATGAATAGAAAACCCGCTGAAGCGGGTTGACGCCTGTTCCCTAACTGAATGTACCGCCGTGACTTCGCCCATCGCAACAGAGCGGCGAGTTTCGTTGGCGCGTAAACGCACAACGCGCCAACGCGCTAACGCCTCAAATGTCCACTTCGCCTTCGGTCAGCAAGCGGTGGTACTCGCCGAACCAGTCCAGAAATTCGCGGCGCTTCTGCTCGCTTTCGCTCTGCCGCTGGCGCGCCTTAAAGCGATCCAGCGCGTCTGAAATCTGCGCCTGCGCCTGACGCGGGTGCGGGATTTCGTCAAAGGTCAGGCCGCCGTCTGTGCCCGCGGTCTCGATGACGACGGTGCCGAAGTCGAGGATGTTCTCCAGAATTGACTTGCGCTCGTAGCGCACATTCTGCACCTGCCCCAGATTGGCCACCTTCACCCGCTCTTGCAACCAGAACGGTTTGCGCTCCGAGTCAGTCAACTGGGTGGGCGTCAGGATGTAAATGTCGTTCTCCCAGTCGCGGTACTCGTACCAGAACCAGACGGCAACGCCCAGCGCGCCCAGCGCCGCAACCGCCAGCACCACCGGTATCGGCGGCCGCGCACTCCCGAAATCGCCGGTGAGCAGGCTGGCGGTGAGCATCACCAGCGCGATCACTCCGGCGACCGGCGCCGCCAGGTCGCGATATAAGAGGAAGATGTGTTTGCGCCAGATGATGTCCTCGCCCCGTTTGACGTAGGTCG
The DNA here is from genome assembly GCA_016200765.1 of Chloroflexota bacterium. Taxonomy (GTDB): domain Bacteria; phylum Chloroflexota; class Anaerolineae; order JACRMK01; family JACRMK01; genus JACQEC01. The sequence continues at coordinate 10,179 of JACQEC010000305.1, forward strand.
GCGCGATAAAGGTAAAGTGGCCCAGCACCCGCCGCGCAATGCCGGCGCGCTCCTTCACCTGCACGGCGGGGCCGGGCGCGGAGGCCACGCCGCCGGAGGTTTCCAGCAGGCCAATCTCTCGCAGGAGCTCCTTGCGGATACCGTCCCGTGCGCGCACTAACTGGTCTTGCCGCAGGCGGGTGATCTCGCGCTGGTTCTCGGCTTCAATGGCATCGCGGATCACGCGGAAGCGCGGCGCCATGTCGAAGACGATCCGCCCGCCGCCCGCCGCGGTCTGAATCGTCACGGTGCCAACGTTCAAGAAGTTGCCGACCACCCCCCATACCTCGGAGGTGACGTTGCTGATCTTGTCGAGCGCCGCCTCTTCTTCTTTATCAAAGAACAGGATGGTTTTCTCGTGGTGCAGTACGCGCTTGCTGGAGACCACAAACCAGTCGTTGCGCCAGTCAAGATAGTACCAGACCAAACCGCCCAGATAGACCGTCAGGGCGACCGGATGGACCCACACGATGGCCTGTAGAAACGCGCTCGCCACCAGCCAGGGCACGCCCACCGCCAGCGACCAGCGAAGCGCGCGCGCGGCCACCCAGACGATGTGGCGGTGCGTGGCAATGATCAGGGCCTCGTCGAGGCGGCGGCCGGGAAAGGTGACCATGCGCCGCCGGTCGCGCTCGGCGGCGACGGCCTCAATCGCCGCGCGCACCGGCGGATGGGCTTCGCACAGCGCCAGAAAGTCGTCTTTGCTGAGGGTGAGCAGAGCGACCTGAAGCACCGCGTCAACCGTTGCATAGCGCCCCTCGTCGGTCAACAGCGCGCGCTCGCCAAAGAAGTCCCCGGCGAGGAAGTAGCCGAGAAACTCGTCGCCCTCTGCCTGCTGTTTGCGGGCGGACACTTGCCCGCTTTCGATCAGGTAGAAGAAATCGCCCGGCTCGCCCTCGCGGAAGATGATCTCGTTGCGCGGGCGCAGTTCTTCGCCGAACTGCGGCGCCAGTTCGGCGAGTTTGTCGTCGCTCAATGATTGCAGAATCTTGAACCGTCGCAGGCGTGTGATATCAACCATTGCGGCCTCCTTGCCGCGTGATGCGTTGTGCGTTGCCACGTCGTCGCATGAACGCATAACGCTCAACGGTTTTGGCTACAACCCCGCCTTGACCAGTCGCGCGGCGGCCTTGCTCATGCCGTCCACGCGCTCAATCTCCTCAACCGAAGCGTTGCGGATGGCCTCAACCGAGCCAAACGTCTTGAGCAGGGCCTGCCGCCGCTTGGGGCCGATGCCTTTGATCTCGTCGAGTTGCGACGCGAGCGAGCGCTTTTCGCGCAGGGAGCGATGGAACGTCAGGCCGAAGCGGTGCGCTTCATCGCGCACGCGCTGGAGGAGTTGCAAGGCATGGGCATCGCGCGGCAGGCGGATAGACGACAACTGGCCGGGGCGGAATATCTCCTCTGCCTGTTTCGCCAGACTGATGATCGGAATGTGGTCGAGCGCAAACTCTTGCATGACCTCGACGGCCGAGGACAACTGCCCCTTGCCGCCATCAATCATAATCAGATCGGGCAAGACGGCAAACGAGGCGTCTGGCTTCTTGCCGATGTCTTTCACCAGTGGCTCCGGCACCGTGTTCGGCCTATGATCTCCGGCGTACCGCTTGAAACGGCGGCGTAACATCTCCTGCAGGCTGGCAAAGTCATCCGGCTCGCCGCTGACGGTCTGAATCTTGAACTTGCGGTAGTCGCTTTTGCGCGGCAGGCCCTTGTCGAAGACGACCATCGCGCCGACGATAGCGGTGCCCTGCGTGTTCGAGATGTCGTAGCCCTCGATGCGCGTCGGCGGGTTCGGCAAGCCGAGCGTCTCCTGCAGTTCGGTGAGCGCGGTCACGTTCTGGCTCTCAATCTTCAGCCACTGCGCCCGCAGGGAGGTCAACGTCTCGACCGCGTTGTTGATCGCCATCTCCACCAGATCGCGCTTGTGGCCGTGGTGCGGGACGTGAATCTCGACCTTGTCGCCGCGCCGGTCTTTGAGCCACGACTCAATGATCTTCGACTCATCAATCGCTTCGGGCAGGAGGATTTCGGGCGGCACATACGCCGCCTCGTCGTAGAATTGCGTCATAAACGACGAGAGCACCTCCTGTGAATCCTTGCCGGCGGTGCCTTCCAGCACAAAGTATTCGCGCCCGATCAGTTTGCCGTTGCGGATGAAGAAGACCTGCATGCACGCCTGCCCGGAGCCAGTCGAAGGGTCGTCGCGCGCGAACGCCACCACGTCCTGATCCGCGAGCCGCGTGGAGACGATGGCCTGCTTCTCGCTGATTTTCTGCAGGGCGGTCAGTTGATTGCGCAGGGCGGCGGCCCGCTCGAACTCCAGCCGCTCGGCGGCCTGCTCCATCCTGGCCCTGATATCGGTGACGATCTCGTCCGAGCGCCCGTCGAGAAAGTCGCTCAACTGCTGGATCACCGCGCGGTATTCGTCGCGGCGCACCGCGCCGATGCAGGGGGCGTTGCAGAGTTTGATGTCGTAGTACATGCACGCGCGCGGGTCTCGCCCGTTGATCTCGCGGTCGCACGTCAGGTAGGGGAAGACGCGGCGCAGGGTGTTCAACGTTTCATAGACCGCCCAGGCGGCGGTGAAGGGGCCGTAATAGCGCGCGCCGTCGCGCTCCATGCGCCGCGTCATGAACACCTTGGGGAACGGCTCTTGCCAGGTCACCTTGATATATGGATAGCGCTTGTCGTCCTTCAGGCGCACGTTGTAGCGCGGGCGATAGCGTTTGATGAGGTTGTTTTCGAGGACGAGCGCTTCGAGTTCCGAGCCGGTGACGATGAACTCGATGCGCGCCACCTGCGCCGACAACTGCCCCGTCTTGGGCGAGGTATAGGCCGACGATTTGTGCCAGTACGAGCGCACGCGACTGCGCAGGTTGATGGCCTTGCCCACATAAATCACGGCGCCCTGTGAATCCTTCATCAGGTAACAGCCGGGCTTGGTGGGCAGCGCGTCGAGTTGGTCTTGAATGGACGGGGGAACGCTCTCGTTCATGCTCAAGGATCAGTCGCGGCTGTCGGGGGCTATCACGCTGGCCGTGACGGCGGTTGAGAAGCGCGACCAGCGCGGGAAGTTCCACAGATTGTGCAGAAGGCGGTTCGCCAGCATCACACAGATCAGGTCGCGCTCCGGGTCGGCCCACGCGAACGTGCCGGCGACCCCGCTGTGCCCGAACGTCTGCGGCGAGGTGAACTCGCCGGAGAAGTGCGGGCGCTTATCGGCCCGCAGATCAAAGCCCAGCCCCCACGCGCAGTTGTCCCACGTCATGAAGCCCTCGATGCCGCCGCGCAGGCCTGCGGTGTGGTTGGTGGTCATCAGCCGGGCCGTCGCCGGCGCGATCACCGCGCGGCCATTGGCCTGTCCGCGATGCAGGAACA
>JACQEC010000306.1 GCA_016200765.1 Chloroflexota bacterium
CCACCCCAATTGATCGCAGGGCAGGGCGGGTAAGCACAAGGCTTACCCCTACGTACCCCCTACCCCTGTAATCGCTCGATGGCTGTAACGGGCTAACCCGCAGTCTTATACTGGGGCGCAATGCCCGTTCCAAGACTGTCTGCCCCGGTGGTTTTCCACCTTGCGCTTGTGGGCGCGGCTCTCAGTCGGAGGCCGCGCCTCCCTGTCACAGTACAGTGTGTACTCGTCCGGGGTGTTGCTCTGTCTATCGAATGGGCGATAGAGGGATCGAACCTCTGACCTCTACGATGTCAACGTAGCGCTCTAACCAGCTGAGCTAACCGCCCCCATCGAAAACATTATAGCATAGCGATAAAGGAACGCAAAGGCGCCGATGGCCCAACCGGCGCATTTGTGTTTGTGCTACAATAGCCGCCAAAGGAGGCCGCTATGCTCTCAACCTTTTCGATTGCCGCTTGCGACCGTGAGGCCCGCCAGTGGGGCGTGGCCGTGCAGTCCAAGTTCCTGGCCGCCGGAGCCGTCGTGCCGTTCGCGCAGGCTGAGGTCGGCGCGGTTGCCACACAGGCGCACGCCAACACGACCTATGGCCCGCGCGGGCTGGCGTTGATGGCGCAGGGGCTGATCGCCAGCGAGGTGATCCGGCAACTGACCGAGGCCGACCCCGAGCGCGGGGCGCGGCAGGTTGGCATGGTGGACGCGCAGGGGCGCGCCGCGGCGTTCACCGGCCAACAGTGCTTTGAGTGGGCGGGGCACAGCGTGGGCGACGGCTTCTGCTGTCAGGGCAACATCCTCGCCGGCCCTGCCGTGGTCAGCGCCATGGCGCAGGCGTTTGAGTCCACTACCGGCGCGCTGGCCGGGCGCCTCGTGGCCGCGCTCGAGGCCGGGCAGGCCAACGGCGGCGACCGCCGCGGCCAGCAATCCGCCGGTCTGCTGGTCGTGCAGGCAGGCGGCGGCTACGGCGGCTACAACGACCGGCTGATAGACCTGCGCGTGGACGAACACCCCGCGCCCATCGCCGAACTGCGGCGCATCCTCGCGCTCCAGCGGCTCTACTTCGGCAAGAGCCGCGCCGAAGACTTGCTGCCGATCCAGGGCGCGCTGGCGCGCGAAGTGCAGGAGATCGTGCGGCGCGCCGGATACTACAACGGCCCGCTGACCGGCGACTACGACGAGGCCACGCGCTCGGCTCTGACGCGCCTGATACACACCGAGAACCTCGAAGAGCGCGAGCAACGCGACGAGCGCATTGACCGCGTGGCGCTGGAGTTCTTGCGCGCGCGGTTTGGAGGTTGACCTCACCCCCCGGCCCCCTCTCCTGACGGGAAAACGTCAGGAGAGGGGGAGATAGGGCGGGGGACGGTGCACGGGACGATGATAGAACAAGGAGCTGCAGAAATGACACATGCAGTGCGACAGAAGGTCATCGTAGGACCGGACGGAGTGATCGAGGTTCGCCCGCCTGAACTGCCTCCGGGCACGGTCATCGAGGTGATTGTGCTGGTTGAAGACCTCCCAGCACCTGCGCCAGTGCTTGTCCAAATGCTCGGTGCGGCCAAGGGCAGCTTTGCCACGCCAGCGGAGGCTGATGAATTTATCGGCGAGGAGCGTGCGGCAGAACCTCACCCCCCAACCCCCTCTCCCAACCGCAAACTACGCGGGTCGGGAGAGGGGGTGACTATGTGCGCTGGCTCCCCCTCTTCTGATGGTGCTTTCCCATCAGGAGAGGGGGCCGGGGGGTGAGGTAATGCCACACAAAATACGCGGGCGCACGACGCTGGAGATGGTGAAGGCGGCGCGAGGGTTGCGAAGGAAGCCGACGACGGCGGAGGAGAACTTGTGGGCGGCCCTGCGCGGGCGGCAGGTGGCCGGTATGAAGTTCCGGCGACAGCATCCGCTTGGGAGTTTTGTGCTGGATCTGTTTTGCGTGGAGGCGCAGTTGGCGGTTGAGATTGATGGTGGCGCGCACGCTGACCCGCGGCAGGCAGCGCGCGATGCGGCGCGGTCGGAGTGGCTGGCGGAGCGGGGGATTCGGGTGTTGCGGTTTCGGAATGAGGAGGTGGAGGAGGATTTGGCAGGGGTGTTGAGAAAGATTGCGGGGCCTCACCCCCCGGCCCCCTCTCCCAACCGCAAACTACGCGGGTCGGGAGAGGGGTGACTGGACGCATTGACTCCCCCTCTTCTGATGACGCTTTTTCATCAGGAGAGGGGGCCGGGGGGTGAGGTTCTCAACAATTTTTGACATCAGCCCTCATCGCCCCTATAATGTTTTCATCATGCACTACGCGAGCAACATTGTGTCGTTGATCTGCAGCAGGGAGACGCTTTCCCCAGCGTAGTGCGCCTCAACACGGAAAACTAGGGCGAAGGCCGTGGGCGCAATCCCACGGCCTTTTTGTTTGGCGGAGTTGGACGATGATTATCTATGCGCTGGACAAGGTTTCGAAATACTGGGGCGCGTCGGTCGTGCTCGATCAGGTCTCGTGGGAGATTGACGAGCACGCGCGCGCGGGGCTGGTCGGGCCAAACGGCGCGGGCAAGTCTACCGCGTTCAAGATTATCGCGGGTGAATATGAGCCGGACGGCGGGTTCATCTCCAGACGGCGCGGCTTGACCATCGGCTACATGGAGCAAGAGCCGCAACTCGACCCGGGCCTGACGGTGGTCGAGGCGGTGCGCAGTGGCGGCGGCGCGGAACTTCTGCAGATTGAGGGCGAGATGCGGGCGACGGAAGCGCAGATGGCCGAGCCGGAAGTTTATCAGGACGAGAAGAAGCTGGCGCGAGCGCTGGAACAGCACGCGCGGCTGGTGGAAGCGTTCGAGCAGAAAGGCGGCTTGAACTTCGAGAGCCGCGTCATCTCCACCCTGCGCGGCCTCGGCTTCGCCGAGGCCGACTTCGACCTCTCGTGCGCGGCGTTGAGCGGCGGCCAGAAGAAACTGGTCGGGCTGGCGCGCCTGCTCGTCACCCGGCCCGACCTCCTGCTGTTGGATGAGCCGGACAACCACCTCGACCTGAAAGGCAAACTGTTCCTTGAGCAGTTCATTGCCGACTACCCCGGCGCGGTCGTGATCGTCAGCCACGACCGCTACCTGCTCGACGTGGTGGCCGAGGAGATTGTGGAAATCGAGGATCATCACCTGCGCGTCTGGTCGAATTGCAACTACTCGGAATACGCCTACACCAAAAAGATGGCCCTCCTGCGCCAACAGCAGATGTACGAACTCCAGCAGAAGGAAATCGCCCGCTTGGAGATGTCGGTGCGGCGCTTGATGGGTTGGGGCGCGGCGCAGAACGAGAAGTTTGTGCGCCGCGCGCACAGCATCGAAAAGCGCATCGAGAAGATTCCGCGCATTGACAGGCCCATCCTCGAGCGCAAGACGATGGGGCTGGAGTTTAACGTCAACGGGCGCGGCAGTAACAAGGTGCTGGAGGTGCAAAACGTCAGCAAGCGCTTCGACGGCGCCGAGGTTCTGCGCCACGTCAACCTGCTCGTCTGGCAGGGCGAGCGCGTCGGCCTGATCGGGCCGAACGGCGCGGGCAAGTCGGTGCTGTTCCGCTCAATCTTGGGGCAGGAGCAGCCCTCGCATGGCGCGATCCGGCTGGGGCCGAGCAACGTCGTCGGCTATTACGCGCAGGAGCATGAGACGCTGGATTACAACGCGACGCTGATGGAGGAGGTGCGCCGCCTGCGGCCGATGAGCGAGCGCGAGGCGGCGGGGCTGATGGGGCGTTTCCTGTTTGGCTTCGATCGAGCGGGCCAGAAGGTGAGCAGTCTCTCCGGCGGGGAGAAGGCGCGCCTGCAAATGCTGAAGTTGATGATGGGCAACTACAACTTCCTACTGCTCGACGAGCCGACCAACAACCTCGACATCGCCTCCGCCGAGGTGTTGGAAGACGCGCTCGACGAATACCGGGGCACGCTGTTGGTCATCAGCCACGACCGCTACTTCCTCGACCGCATCGTGAACCGCATCGTCGAGTTGGAAGACGGCACGCTCAAGGAGTACCTGGGCAACTACACCTACTACAAGGAGCAGAAGGCGAAGCAGGCCCCCGACTTGGATCGGGGGCAGGCCGCGCGCGCGCAAGCCCCAGCGCGCAACGGCGGCCGGCCCCAAGGCCGCGCGCCGGACAAGCCGGAACAGACCGACCGGCGCAAGGGCGCGAAGGGAACGCCCGCGCGCGCCGGAAGAGGTTCACGCTGAAACATCCGCCGAGAGCCAGCCTTGCAAGAGGCGCAGGCTTGCCCTCAAGTCCTCTCTGGGGTCGGCGTGCTCCGGCTCGTGCTCGACGCTGATGCCGCCGCTGTAGCCGATGCGCTTCAGCGCCTGCACGCACGCCTCCAGCGGCACACAGCCCTCGCCGAAGCGGCAGGTCACGTGCTGGGGCCCGGGGACGACATCTTTCAGGTGCACGTGCGCGATGCGCTCGCCCAGTTGCTCAATCGCCCACGCCGCGTCGTAGCCATGCGTGCCAAACCACCCCGTGTCCACCGTCGCGCCGATGACCTCGCCGCCGTCGTCGCCCATCTTCGCCAGCAGTTCATCCGGCGTCTTCTCCGGGTGGTTCTCGAGGCCCAGGATCAGGCCGTAGGTTTTCAGCGCGGCCACCACGAAAGCGCGGTCGCTCTGCAAGACGGCGGTTGAGCCGCCCAGCACCTTCGCGCCCACGGCCGCCGCGAGTTTGCACGCGCTCTCGAACTCCGCCGGAGTTGAGCCGAAGTTGCCGGCGAGGCTCGTCAGGCGGAGGCGATGCTTGGCCAGCATCGCGCGGGCGATGGCGATGTGCTCCGCGGTCGCCCAAGACCAGTGCAGGTGCGCCAGCCAGATATCCATCACCTCAAAGCCCATCGGCCTGATCGTCGCCAGCATCTCGTCGAAGCGCGCGGCGAAGGTTGCGAGCGGCCTGAAGTAGTCGTTGGCGGCGCGGTCGCCCTGCATCCAGCCCTGCGTCATCTGGTAACCCGTCTGCCGCGCCACGTAGTTCGCGCTCATAAACGAAATGGTGTTCATGGTACCTTGCCTCCGGCGGCTGATTATAGCACAGCGGGCAGGCCCCCGACTTGGATCGGGGGCAGGCGGCGGGTTTTTTGCTCGCCGCGAAGTTCCCTTATAATCCGATGAGCAACTTGTAGTTTTCGTGTTCACCACCGAGAGCGCCGAATCCATTTTTGATTTCAGATTGTAGATTTTTGAATGTCCCCGTCTGAAGTTGAGGGGATTGCCAATCTAAAATCTCAAATCTAAAATACACATCTCGGCGTGCTCTGCGCTCTCGGCGGTGAAACTATAGCCCTACCCGAAAGTGTTCGTTACACGAAGGAGAGCAAGCCCCCTGAACCTCTATCGTCATCTGGTCGAAACCAACAGCGCGAGTATCGAAGACAGCTGGCATCGCCGAGAGACGCTGGTCACGCACGAGAAGCGGCTGACCATTCTCGGCTATCCGTTCCACCTGCGCACCAATGCCGCCGGCGTCATCGCGCTGGGCGAGATCAGCGAGCGGCGCTTCAGCCGGTGCGCGCCCGTGCCGGACGCGCGCGAGGGGCAGATTGACCTGTTCGTGACGGGCGAGGGCGCAGGGGACGAGTTGGCGCTGTTGGAGATGGAAAAGCAGTTCCAGACCGTCGCCAGCGGCAGTCGCGGCGTGATTCATCTGGGGCGCTGGGGCAGTATCTTCGCCGACTGGAGCCAGCCGTCGGCGTTTGGCTTCATCGCGCCCGCCCTGCTGAAGCACCCGGCGGTCGCCAGCCGGCACTGCCTCGACACGTTCATGCTGATCGCCCTCCTGCGCAACCCGCTCGGCCTCCTGCACGCCTCCGGGCTGATGAAGGACGACCGCGCGGTGCTGTTGATCGGCCCGCACGGCACCGGCAAATCTACGACCGCGCTCCATCTGATTCGCGCGGGCTACCGGCTGATCTCGGACACGCTGATCTTCGCGCGGCGCGCAGGGCAGCCGCAAGGGACTGCCCCTACCACAGCGCAGGGCAGTCACAAGGGACTGCCCCTACCACAGGCGGGCGGAGAGGAGATCGAGTTGAGCGGCTACGGAGTCGGCGAGCTCAAACTGGCGCCGGGCGACCGCGCGCTCTTCGCCGAACTGCCGCCCGACACGCCCGACCTCTCGCTGGATGGCCGCCGCAAGCCGATCTTCCAGTTGGGGCAACTGATGCCCGAGCGCGTCGAGACGGCGGCGGTCGCGCCGCGCTCCATCGCGCTGTGCCTGACGCGCCGCTCGCCCGATGGGCAGACGCGCCTCCTGCCGCTCGACGACGACATCACGCTCTACCAGATTATCCGCGACACCAGTTACCTCGACGAGCCGGAGGTGATGGCGCAGAACCTCGCGGTCATTCACGGGCTGATTCTGCGCTCGCGTAACTTCATCCTCGAATTGGGGCGCGACCCGGCGGAGATTGTACGGGCGTTGGCGGTGGAGCGTTGAGCGTTGCGCGTTAAGCGTTGCGCGTTGAAGAACATTGGGGAGCGACGTTGGATGAGAACGGCATCGGTTGGAAACCGACGCCTATTGTTATCAAACCGGCTGCGCCGGTTCGGCGCCCCAACCCGCGCAGCGGGTTTCCCACTGTAGGCGTCGGTTTCCAACCGATGCCGCTTCTTCGGCCATTTGACATCATGCGCGTGAGGATGTAGCATACGAGACGCCGCGCGGCTCGTGCCCGCGAGCGGCGCGGCAGTGTGCCAACATCGAACTCTTCCTGCCTCTACCATAGGAGCGCGCCATGTCCACACAGCACTGGCTCTACCTCACGATCCGCAGACTGTCCTTCGCGGTCTGTGGGTTGCTTCTTGTCTGGCCGCAGGCGGCCACCGCGTACCCTGTCGCGCCAAGCCCCTTCGCAGCATCCTTGCCTGCTCTGCGCGCGCCGCAGAGTATCGTCGCCTTGCCCCATCCACCACCCGATGCGGCGCAGGTCTCAGCCGCTCTGCGCGGCGCGCCCCTCATGTTCGTCGAAAATGTCGGCCAGTTCGACGCCCAGGCGCGCTTTCTGGTGCGCGGCGCGCAGGGCGCCATCCACCTCGCGGACGATGGCCTGTGGTTCACCCTCGTGGAGCGAGCACAGCCCAATCCCTCGGCGCGCACTGCGCGGCCACCATCAGCACCGGCCACGGCGTCGCGTAAAGGCGTGCACCTTCGTCTGACGTTTGTGGGCGCCAACCCCCACCCGACGCTTGAACCGTTTGCGCCGGTGGAAACAACCGTCTCGTTCTTCAAAGGCCACGATCCGTCGGGCTGGCACGCGGCGGTGCCGGTCTGGGGCGGTGTGCGCTACCGCGACCTCTACCCCGGTCTTGATCTTGAGTTGAGCGGCGAGGGCGGGCGCCTTCAGCCGCGGCTGGTGGCGCATCCGGGCGCCGACCCCAGCGTCGTGCGTCTGCGCCTCGAGGGCGCCGAAATGATGCAGTTGGACGGTGAGCAGTTGCGGCTGACGACTGCGGTGGGCGCGTATGCACTGCCGCTCTTGGCGCTGGTGGACACGGCGGGCGCGCCGCTAGAGACGAACAGTGCGGCGCGCATTGAGGGAACTGAAGTGGCGGTGCCCTTCGCGCGCCCACCGGCGATGGCCGCCCGCGCCGCCGCTCCAAGCAGTGGCACAGCTGACCTGCTCTATTCCACTTTCCTGGGCGGGAGCAGCGATGACTGGGGCTACGGCATCGCGGTGGACGCGAGCGGGGCGGCCTACGTAACAGGCTACACCTTTTCCAGCAATTTCCCGACCACCCCCGGTGCGTTCGATACCCGCTACAATGGGGACGGCGACGTCTTCGTGAGCAAGCTCAACGCGAGCGGCACGGCGCTGGTCTACTCCACCGTCCTGGGCGGGATCATCGGTTCTGAGTCTGGCCTCGCCATCGCGGTGGACGCGAGCGGGGCGGCCTACGTCACGGGCTACACCCGTTCCAGCGCTTTCCCGACCACGCCCGGCGCGTTCGATACCAGCTACAATGGGGGCCCCTACGACGCCTTCGTCACCAAACTGAACGCCAGCGGCAGCGCACTGCTCTATTCCACCTTCTTAGGCGGGAGCAGCGATGACTATGGCTACGGCATCGCGGTGGACGTGAGCGGGGCGGCCTACGTGACGGGCTACACCGCTTCCAGCGGTTTCCCGACCACGCCCGGCGCGTTCGATACCAGCTACAATGGCGGGTTTGACGTCTTCGTGACGAAACTGAACGCCAGCGGCAGCACGCTGGTCTATTCCACCTTCCTGGGCGGGAGCAACGATGACTGGAGCCTCGGCATCGCGGTGGACGTGAGCGGGGCGGCCTACGTGACGGGCTAATGGAGGCTACGACGCCTTCGTGACCAAACTGAACCCTGACGGCAGCACGCTGGTCTATTCCACCTTCCTGGGCGGGAGCAGCAATGACTCTGGCACTGGCATCGCGGTGGACGCGAGCGGAGCAGCCTACGTGACGGGCGGCACCCTTTCCAGCGACTTCCCGACCACGCCCGGCGCGTTCGATACCGGCTTCAACGGGGGCTACGACGCCTTCGTGACCAAACTGAACCCTGACGGCAGCGCGCTGGTCTATTCCACCTTCCTGGGCGGGGGCGGCGATGAGGGGAGCCGCGGCATCGCGGTGGACGCGAGCGGGGCGGCCTACGTGACGGGCTACACCGGTTCCAGCGACTTCCCGACCACACCCGGCGCGTTCGACACCAGCTTCAATGGGCCCACCTACGACGCCTCCGTGAGCCAGCTGAACGCCGCCGGCAGCACGCTAGTCTATTCCACCTTCCTGGGCGGGAGCAGCGATGACTGGGGCCTCGCCATCGCGGTGGACGCGAGCGGGGCGGCCTACGTGACGGGCTACACCGCTTCCAGCGCTTTCCCGACCACGCCCGGCGCGTTCGATACCAGCTACAACGGAAACTACGACGCCTTCGTGAGCAAGCTGGCGATGGGCGGCATGACTTGTTACACGCTTGCCCTCGCGGTGAATCCGGCCGGCGCGGGCGCGATCACGTCCAGCCCATCCGGCAACTGCAACAGCGGCGCGGGCTACACAGCGGGCACGACCGTCGAGTTGACTGCCAGCCCCAATGCGGGTTACAGTTTTACCGATTGGAGCGGCGACGTGAACAGTTCGGCCAACCCGCTGATGCTCACCGTGACGGCGAACCTCTCGCTGACCGCCAGCTTCGTCCCGCTCCCTCTGCATCTGGTTATCGGTGAGCTGCGCACCAACGGGCCGGGCGGCTCGGGCGATGAGTTTGTGGAGCTCTATAACCCGACAGGGACGACGATTAACATTGGCGGCTGGCAGATCGGCACCTCGACCAGTACGGGGATCACCAGCACCGTGCTGACCATCGCGAGCGACACGACGCTTGCGCCCAACCAGCATTTTCTGGCCGCGAGCAACGGCTACGGCGGCACGGTTGCGCCCGATGTGCGCTTCAGCGCAGACATCGGCGACTCCTCCGGCATCGCGTTGTTCATGGCCGATGGGGTGACGATTGTGGATCAGGTCGGCATGAGCCTTGGTACCACTTACAAGGAGGGCACTAATCTTGCAACCTTGGTGGGCAATCTGGACCAAAGCTACGAACGCAAGGGCAGCGAGTGCGCCGACACAAACAACAACGCGGCTGATTACGCGGTGCTAACGCCGAGCGCGCCACAAAACTTGGCCAGCGCCCTGACGTCATGTATTCCGCCCACGCCGACGGTGACGCCCACGCCCACGGCGACGCCGACTGCGACCAGCACGGCCACGCCAACCGCGACCAGCACGGCCACGCCGACCGCGACTAGCACGGCTACGCCGACGGATACGCCGACCGCGACGGCCATCCCGCCCCCTCAGCATCTGGTCGTCAGTGAACTGCGCACCAACGGGCCGGGCGGCTCGGCGGACGAGTTCGTGGAGTTGTTCAACCCGGCAACGACCGCGTTTGATATTGGCGGCTGGTTGATCAGAACCTCGACCAGTACGGGCATCACCAGCACCGTGCTGACCATCACCAGCGGGGTTGTATTACAGTCCGGCCAGCATTTCCTCGCCGCGAACAACGGCTACGGCGGCGCGGTTGCGCCCGATGTGCGCTTCAGCGCGAACATCTGCGACTTCGCCGGCATCGCGTTGTTCATAGCCGATGGGCTGACGATTGTGGATCAGGTCGGCATGAGCGTCGGAACCACGTATAAGGAAGGCACTAATCTTCCAGCGTTGCTGGGCAATCTGGATCAAAGCTATGAGCGCAGGGGCAGTGAGTGCACCGACACGAACAACAATGCGACCGATTACGCGGTGCTGGCGCCGAGTGTGCCGCAGAACCTAGCCAGTGTTTTGACCCCATGTGTTGCGCCCACGCCGACTGTGACGCCCACGCCCACGAATACGCCAACCGCGACTAGCACGCCTACGCCGACCGCGACCAGCACGGCTACACCAACGGCCACGCCGACCCCGACGGCCATCCCGCCCCCTCAGCATCTGGTCGTCAGTGAACTGCGCACCAACGGGCCGGGCGGCTCGGCGGACGAGTTCGTGGAGTTGTTCAAC
>JACQEC010000307.1 GCA_016200765.1 Chloroflexota bacterium
CGCTGGAGATTCAGCCCGGACCAACCGAGCATCACCACCAGAGCAAGCCGTGACAGTCGTCTCGCGGTGTCTGAAATCCTTGGCATGGGTGTGGCCGTCATGCAACCCCCAGGCGCGCGTGTAGGGGCGAAGCGGCGCGCACGCATCACCGCGTACACGAGCAGGCCCCCGACTATGATCGGGGGCAGGCCACTCGCGCGCGGCTTCGCCCTGACCGCGCGCCGCTTCGCCCCTACCGGCGTCACAGGTGATTTCAGACTGTATTCAGTTTGCGAGGCGGTGTCAAATCACAGCCACCACTGCGCACGCGAAGCCGTCGTTAACTTGCCGCGATACAACTGCAAGCCGCGGCTTGCTCAGAGATTAGGCGCTTGCCGGATGGCCTGTGGGACGGATCAACAGCACCGGCACCTTCGAGCCGCGCACTACGCGGTCGGCGACACTTCCGATTAACCAGCGCGCCAGCCCACTGCGCCCGTGCGTGGACATCGCGATCAGGTCAGCGCCCGTTTTATCTGCGCAGTCCAGGATGGCCTCCGCCACCAGCCCGTCGGCGGTCAGCGCCGAGACGTTCAAGCCTTGCGCGCTCAGGCGGGCCGTCAGCTCCCTGAGATACTTCTCGGTCCCTTGGCGCACGGCCTCGTTGGCTTCGGCGATGGTCGCCGAAAAGGTCGGGTCAACGCCCGCAAAGTCGTGAATCGCGTACACCAGCACGCGCAGCAGGATGACCTCCGCACCTTCAGTCGCCGCCAGCGCCCGCACATACGGCAGGACCGCTTCCGCCAGTTCCGAGCCGTCGAGCGGCACCATGATTTTCTTGAACATAGTGGACCTCCCTTCGTTGCTAGTATGGCGCATCGCGCCGGTGGCTTCATCTGTCATTTGTCCCCGAATCGAGAAGACGTATGCCCCTTCCCGCTCCGCATATTTTTCATCATAGTAGGATAAGGAGGTATCAGAGAGCTACGCGCCCTTGCGGGCGTGCCGAAGCGAGTCGAGCGGACTGAAGCATTTCGGAAAGCGGTGCTATGAACAAGAATCGCGTGAGCGACTGGATGACACCGGATCCCATCGTCGTTGGGCCAAAGACAAAACTGATGGAGGCGCACCGCTTGATGTTGGACCACAACATCCGGCGGCTGCCGGTCGTCGAGAACGACCAACTGATAGGCATCGTCACGCTGGGCGATATTCGGGAGGCCGAGCCGTCCGACGCCACAGCGTTGAGCATCTATGAGCTCAACTACTTGCTGGCGCGGCTGACGCTGGATAAGATCATGACGCGCAATCCGATTACCGTCTCACCGGACACGCCGATGGTGGACGTGGCGCGGATCATGCTGCAGCACAAGATTGGCGGTCTGCCTGTCGTCGCGGATGGGCATCTGCTGGGCATCATTACCGAGTCGGACATCTTTAGAATGTTAGTGCAAGAAGCCGAGCCAGCCTGACAGACGCGCCTTTGCCTCTCATCCTCTGCTAGCCGCGGCCCCGACTGAGCGTCTCTCTGCGTGGTGCCAGCCATCGCTAATTGACAATCCCCCTGCACGATGATACGATGGAGCACAGACGTACGCGTGACTGTTTTTCCTCGTGGCTGGCTGATGGGGGGCAGGTTCTATGCGCCAGACGATTTTGCTCGTGGACAGTACCCACTCGACCGCCGATGAATTGCGGCAGAGTCTTGAAGACAAGGGCTATGACGTCAAGCTGGCGCACAGCGGCAAGATGGCGTTTCGCCACGCCGTTCAGGAGCACCCCAACCTCGTTATCCTCGACACCACCTCGTCGCGGTTTAACGGCCGGCGATTGTGCGCCGCCTTATATCAGAAGGTAGACGCGCCGATCATCGCCATCATCGCCAAGAAGACGGCGCCGCTGGAATGTGCTGACGAGAATGTGGTCTCCCCCGCCGACCACCGCAAGTTGATCGTGATGGTACGGCGCATCCTGAGCGCCCGTCAGCCGTGGATTATCAACCTGAGCGAGCTCGTGCTGGATATGAAGCAACGCACGGTGACGCGCAACGGCCGCTCGCCCAAGAAATTGCGCCCGATGGAGGCGCGCCTGCTCAAGGTGTTCATGAAGCGGCCTAATCGAGTGGTCACCCGCGCTGAACTGATGAAACTGGTGTGGGATACTGATTTCACCGGGGACACGCGCACCCTTGACGTGCATATCCGTTGGGTGCGGGAGCGAATCGAGGAGAATCCAAGTAAGCCCAAACTGCTGAAAACGGTCCGCGGCCAGGGCTATCGGCTAGAAGCCTAGGCCCGGCGCCGCCCTGCCGACCTTAGACGGCGGCGCGGTTGTTGAGTCTCTTCATCAGGCGCGCCTTGCGGCGGGCCGCATTGTTCTTGTGCATCATGCCCTTGCTCACCGCGCGGTCAATCTCGCTCACGGCCCGCTTCACAGCCTGCGCGCTTCCGTCCCCTCCAGCATCGGCCGCTTGTCGGGCGCTTTTCAACGCCGTGCGCACCGACGACCGCACCAGCAAGTTGCGCTGGCGCTTTCGCGCCGATGACCGGACGCGCTTGATTGCGGAACTGGTATTAGCCACTCACCCTCCAGAAGTATTGTTACTCACTCACGTTACGCAAGGCTGTCATGGCGAGCGTTGTTTGCGAAGCCATCTCCCTGCCACCTGAAGGAGATTGCTTCGTCGCCAAAGACGCTCCTCGCAAAGACGCGCGTAACATGAGTTACTCAATCCATCTTAACCGCAAACCCCGGATTTGTCTAATGCGCCGCGCCCCTCCCGCGCCTACGGCAGGTACGCGAGCGGGTTGTTTTGATTGCCGAGATAACGGACTTCAAAATGGAGGTGCGGGCCGGTCGAGTGGCCGGTGTTGCCCGATAAGCCAACCAGCTGTCCCCTCGCCACCGACTGGCCGGGCTCCACCAGAATGACGCTCAGGTGCGCGTAGAGCGTTTCGAAGCCGTTGCCGTGGTTGATCATGATGTGCCGGCCGTAGCCAAAGTTGTCATAGCGAACGAGCACCACAAACCCGCTGTCTGCGGCGACAACCCGCGTGCCGGTCGGCGCGCCGACATCAATCGCCCGGTGCCCCGTCCAGTACCCCTGAGTAAGCACACCGCTGATCGGCCACGCGAACGCGCCGAAACCCTTCTTCGCGGTCGTCGGCAGCGGCCCGCTATACCCATACACCACGCGGGGCTGGTACGGTTTCTCCCCGCCCGGCACCATCACCTTTTGGCCGGCCGTCAGGAAATAGGGCGGCGCCAGCGCATTGTACTCAAACTCCGTGATAGCCGTCGCCGCGACCTTGTACTTCTTCGCGAGAGACTCAATGCTGTCGCCCGCTTTGACTTCGTGCAGCACCCCCGTGGTCGGCGGGATGGTGACTTCCTGCCCGACACGCAGGAAGTCCGGGTTGAGCTCAACCCTCTCATTCGCCCACAGGATAGATTCTGGACTGATTCCAAAGTTGTGGGCAATACCGATGATCGTATCGCCACTCGTGACGTGATAGACGAACACGTCCTTGCGCGGGCGCGAGGGAATTTCCGTGTGAAGCAGGGGCGACTTGAGCAGGTAGCCGGGCTCGATAATGGTCAGGTCGCTCGGCCAGGCAGGCGCAGGGTCGGGGATTTCGGTTGGCTCGGGAGTTGGCGTTGGCGCGGCGCCCGGAGACGCGGCGGCGGTCATCGGCACAGCAGACAGCCTCAACAATCCGAGCAGGCATACGCAGAAGAGCGTCGCCGCAAGCGCGGATAGCGTTGGCGTCTGCCGTGTCATCTACCGTTGTCCTTCGACAACGTTTCGAGGAACTCTTTGTTGGTTCGCGTCTTGGCCATGCGGGTCAACACCGCCTCCAGCGCATCGGTTCCGCCAATCGCCTCGACCATTCGCCGTAATGTCCAGACCTTTTGCAGCAGCTCGGGTTCCAGCAGTAGCTCCTCACGGCGGGTACTCGAACGCTCAACCTCAAACGCGGGATAGACGCGGCGCTCAGCCAGCCGTCGGTTCAGGTGCAGCTCCATGTTGCCCGTGCCCTTGAACTCTTCGTAGATCAGGTCATCCATACGGCTGCCCGTGTCAACCAGGCAGGTGGCGATAATGGTCAGACTGCCGCCCTCTTCGATCTTCCGTGCCGCGCCATAGAATCGCTTAGCCGGATAGAGCGCGGCCGGGTCCACGCCGCCCGACAGCATACGCCCAGATGCCGGTACTGTCAAATTATAGGCGCGCGTCAGCCGGGTGATCGAATCGAGCATCACCACCACGTCGCGCCCCGATTCCACCAAGCGCCTGGCCCGCTCAATCGCCATCTCGGCCACCCGCACGTGGTCGGTCACCGGATCGTCAAACGTCGAGGAAATCACCTCCGCCTCGACCGACCGGTCCATATCCGTGACCTCTTCCGGCCGCTCGCCAATCAGCGCGATCATCAGGTGCACTTCCGGGTAATTGGCCGAGATCGCGTTGGCGATGTGCTTGAGCACGGTCGTCTTGCCGGCTTTGGGCGGCGACACAATCAGGCCGCGCTGGCCGCGCCCGATTGGCGCGATCAAATCCAGCAAGCGCGTGGTCAGGAGCGACTGTTTGGTCTCAAGCTCGTAACGCTGGTTGGGAAAAATGGGTGTCAGGTCTTCAAAGTTTGGGCGATTCTTGGCGGTCTCCGGGTCTTGGCCGTTCACCGTCTCAACGCGCAGCAGCCCGAAGTATTTCTCGGTATCTTTCGGCGGACGCACCTGGCCGATCACCATATCGCCGGTGCGCAGTCCGAAGCGGCGGATTTGCGAGGACGATACATAGACATCCTCCGGCCCCGGCAGGAAGTGGTCGGAGCGCAAAAAGCCGATGCCATCCTGCACGATTTCCAACACGCCGCCGCCGAAGATAAGGCCCTGCGCCTCGGCTTTGGCGCGGAGCAGCCGAAAGATGAGATCGGTTTTCTTGAGCCGGCTGTAGCCGGCGATGCCGACGGCTCGCGCCATATCCTGCAATTGGCTGAGGGTCTTCTCCTCCAGCTCACTGATATTCAGGTTCTGTTCGGCTAGATTAAGGGTTTCATCAACTCGCGTTTCGATGGAAGTCCTCCTGAAGCGAAGCAGGCAAACACGCGCGGAAAAACAGAGCGTCTGACTGTTGCGCTACACATGGGGTTTACGCCGCAAACATCAAGGCCATCAGCCGGGTCACGATTATTTTCTGACATCGCCCAATCAAACGCTGGTCGGCGCTCGGCTAGGCTAATAGAATCACTGATCAATAGAAGCGGGTTAGGGAGGCTATGAATTCAGGGACCAACCCAACAGAGGATGATAGCGCAGAATGGTTCTGAATCTGAGGGAGATTATAGCATCGTTTCAGAGGCAAGTCAACAGAGGGTGTGCGTCAACCAGGGCTCCTCAAAAGTCATAGTGTGCGGCGGGTGAGGGTATCAACGGCACTGATCAGATGCGCATTGAAGGCGCGCCGGGCCTGGGGCAAGTAGGCAAAGTCCAGCGGTTTGAGCAGGCCGACCAGTAGATTGTTGAG
>JACQEC010000310.1 GCA_016200765.1 Chloroflexota bacterium
CGGCGCAGGTAGCGTTTCTGCAAGACCTGACGGGCGTTGGCGGTCAGCGCAAGCGGATTGCGCATCTGAATCATCGCTTGCGACGGCTTCTCGAGCAACATAACAGGTACCTCACTGGTTGTGTGATGAATTTCGGTACGGCCATGACAGACAGAAAAGCCGACACAGGCCAAAACAGACGGCCTTGCGCCGGCTTGGGAACCACGCCTAAATTGATAACTTCAGTTGTGCCTTTTCTTCCTCCTCGCGTTGCTTGCGTTCCTTCAACACGCGAATTTCCTCCGCCAGACTGTCAACGTCGGCGAATTTGCGGTAGACCGATGCAAAGCGCACATAGGCCACGTCGTCCATCTCACGCAGGCGCTCGATCACTTTCTGGCCGATCACGGCGCTGGTAATCTCGGCGCTGCCCAATCCAAAGAGGGCGGCCTCGATTTCGTTGACGGTTTGCTCGATCTGTTCCATGGAGATAGGGCGCTTGACGCAGGCCACCTGAATGCTCTTGAAAAGTTTATCGTGGCTGAACTCTTCGCGCCGTCCATCGTTCTTCAGCACCAT
Source organism: Chloroflexota bacterium (assembly GCA_016200765.1). Taxonomy (GTDB): domain Bacteria; phylum Chloroflexota; class Anaerolineae; order JACRMK01; family JACRMK01; genus JACQEC01. The sequence continues at coordinate 559 of JACQEC010000310.1, forward strand.
GATGTGAATCGAGGCGACGCGCTCATAGGTGGTGAATCGCTGGCGGCAATGCAGGCACTCGCGGCGGCGGCGGATACCGGAGCCTACTTCGCGGGTATCTATGACTTTGGAGTCAGCGGCAGAACAGTACGGGCACTTCATAGCTATGCTACATCTAGTGGTTTTTATTGTTCGGGTGCCCAACATCTAGGAAAGCGCCGCTAGTCTAGCACATATGGGCAAATTTTGCAATACCCTGCGGCCTTAAAATTCTGGCGAGGTTCCGCTCCTCGCTCGTGGCGGATAGCCATACCCGCTCCTGCTGGCCGCTGGATTGCCGTGGGGCTGCCGCATCGGATGCGAAGCGGCAGCGGTTGGAAACCGGCGCCTACATGGGGAAACCCACTGCGCGGGCTACGGTTGAAGCGTGTATAACGTGTGATTTGACGTCAGCGTTCACGACGAGAGAACATTGGTTTGACGGGGCAGTGAGGCGGATTCGGCATCCCACAGGCTGACGCGGTTACGCCCGTCGCGTTTCGATTGGTAGAGCGCCTGGTCGGCCATGCGGATGAGCGCATCGGCTCCTTGCTCGCTATCGTGCCCGCAGGTCGCCACACCGAGGCTAGCGGTGAGTTGACCGTGTGGAAATGCGTACTGCTCAATAGCGGCGCGCAGTTTCTCCGCGGCCGTGCGTGCGCTGGCGGGCGTCGTTTCGGGTAACACGACCGCAAACTCCTCGCCACCATAACGCGCCACCGCGTCGGCGGCGCGCACGTGCTGTCTCAACAGATCGGCAACCTCGCGCAGCGCTTCGTCGCCCGCGGGATGTCCGAACGTATCGTTGTACTCTTTGAAGCGGTTAATGTCCAACATGATCAGCGAGGCGCCGTGGCGATAGCGCGCGCAGCGCTTGAGTTCGTGGCTCAGAAAATCGTCAAGATAGCGGCGGTTGTACACACCCGTCAGGCTGTCGGTCAGCGCCTGCTGCTGCACCCGTTCGTAGAGGCGCGCATTGGTCAGCGCCAGGCCGACCTGCTCGCCCATGGCATGGTAGAGCGCGAGGCTATAGTCGTCGAACGTGCGCGGGTGACGACTGAACAAGCCCATCACGCCCAGCACTGCGCCTTTCGCCTTGATGGGCACGCACAGATAGGCGCCCCACTCAGGCCGAATATGCGTGATGTCCAGTGTCACGAATTCAGGCACCTCGGCAGGCGAGCCGTGCAGGCGCGTGCGTCCCTCGCGCACCACGCTCTCGTTGTGAAAGCCTGCCACGGGGAAGCGAGCAAAGCGCGCCTTAAGATTTTCAGGCAACCCATCAGAGGCGGCGAGCGAGAGCGTGTCGCTTTCCGCGTCGTAGAGGAACAGCCCGCTTGCCGCCGCCCCCAATGTCTGGACGGTGGTATGCGCCCCCTCGCGCAACACCTCCTGCAAATCCAATGAGCCGCTCACGGCGGCTACCAGCCGATTGAAGGCTTCGAGTTCGGGCAGCGTGACTGCCGCCGCGGGCGCTTCGGCCCAGAGCGGCAGCGCATTATGCGCGATGGGCGGCGCGAGCGTCGCCGCTCGCAGGCGCGTCCACTCTTCTTCAGGGATTTGGCGAAAGACCTCGACCACGCGCGGGTCGAACTGTGTGCCGCTGCCCGCTTCGATTTCGGCGCGCGCAACGGCGTAGGAGCGCGCGCCGCGATAAGGTCGGTCAGACGTGATGGCGTCAAATGTATCCGCCACCGCGAAGATGCGCGCGCCGAGCGGAATGGTCTCACCGCCGAGACGCTGTGGATACCCGTGGCCGTCCCACGATTCCTGATGCGCACAGACAATCTGCGCCGCGCCCGCCAGGAATGGAATGCTCGACAGGATGCGTTCGCCCCATTCGGGATGACGCCGCATCACGATGCGCTCGGCATCGTCCAACGGCCCGGGCTTCAGCAGAATAGCGTCGGGCACGCCGATCTTGCCGATATCGTGCAGCAACGCGCCGCGCCGGATGACCGTCAGTTCATCGGCGGACAAGTTCATGCGGCGCGCGAGCGCGAGCGTGTAGGCGACGACGCGCCGCGAGTGTCCTTCGGTCTCCTTATCGCGCGCGTCGAGCGCAGCAACCAGCGCATCCAGCGTATGGTCATAGGAGACGCTCAGATCGCGGAACAGTCGGGCGTTCTCGATGGCGGGCGCGAGTTGCGCGGCGAGCGTTTCGAGCAGCAGCACGTCGTCGGGCCGAAACGCATTCACCTGGTCGCTGCTGACCACCAGCACGCCGAGTAGTTTGTCTTCGCGGATGATGGGCACGGCGACTTCGGCGCGCACCTCGACGCCAACCGGCGAGGTGAAGTCGGGATGAGCGTGGGTATCGTTTGCCAGTTGCGTGCGGCGCGCCAGCGCGGCCTGACCAATCAATCCCTGCCCAAGCGGTGTGCGCTCGCCCGCTGTGATTCGCTGTGCGCGGCGCCCTGCGACGGCATAAGCGACGACTTCGGCCCGCGCCTCGTCGTACAACAACAGGCCGCACAGCAAATCGTCGAAGCGCTCTGCGCACTGCGCGACGACATGGCGAGCCAGTTCGCGCAGGTCGAGCGTGGCGGCAATGTCGCGCCCGAATGCGTTGAGCAATGTCATCTCTGCCAGATGTTCTTTCAGTTCGGCCTCGCGTTCGCGCACGGCGGCGCTCATCGTTTCAAAGGCCCGCGCGAGTTGGCCGATTTCATCGGCGCGCTGGATGGGCACGGGCGCGTTGAAGTCGCCCGCGGCGACCGCCTGTGCGGCGATGACCAGTCGAGCCAGCGGGGTCGTCAGCGTGCGTGCGAGCAACACCGCCGTCGTCACCGCCGCGAGCAGCACGAGCGCCATAACCGCGCCAATCTGCTGTGACAACTCGTTCACCGGCGCAAACGCTTCGTCCATGTCCTGCTTGGCCACAAAGCCCCAGCCTGTCTGCGGAATGCTGCGGAAGGCGGCCAGCACAGGCACACCGCGATAATCATTCGTCTCGGTAATCCCCTCGTTGCCCATGGCAGACAGCTGAGTCACTCTCGCTTTATCAGAATCGGCGGGCACGCGGAAGTTCAGTGCGGCCTCGGGTTTGAAGCGTAGCGGATTCAAGAAGAGGGTGTCACCGCCGTTGCCTCTGACGAGCAAGGTTTCGCCGCTGCGCCCCCTGCCCGGCCAGCTGCGGATGAGCGGGTAGATAGTTTCGTCCATCTGCACTTTGATAATGACAGCGCCATTGATCTCGGACAATACCTTGTCGCTTTTGAGGTCAACGGCGTGTAGCACGTGACCGAAGGCCATCTCCACGTCGCCTTCAACCTCGTCGCGATAGATATCTTCGATGAATTCCCCCGTTGGTGAATGCAGTGTTTTCGCCACCGGCGCATAGGCGGCAAGTCTCATGCCCAGATGCCCTTCGTTCGTGGAAAGAATCACCTTGCCTTGCACGTCAACAAAGAAGATTTCGCGGTAGCCGACGCGCGCCTTCTGGATACCGCGCAGGTTGTCCGTCAGGAACCCCGCGAAGGCTTCACTGCGTTGGGGGTCTGTGCGTGGATCGAGGATTTCGGTGAAGTGTTCTTCGGTGAGAAAGTTGTCGGCCAGCAGACGGGCATCGTCGGCGCGGCCGTCGAGCCAGGTGGTGATCTGCTCCTTCTTCAGGTCGGCAATGGCGGTCAATTGCGCGACCACGCGCTCTTCGATGCTCTGGCGCGCGTTGCGATAGGCGAGCGCGCCAATCATCAGGGCTGGCAGTGCAGCCAGACCCAGCAGAACAATCAGTAAGCGGATACGCAAGCTTTGAAGCGAGGCCAATCGCATAACAGGCTCCAGGTCGTACTACTATATTGACGCAGCCGGGTGCGATTTTCTTACTCTAAGCGGCCTCCCCCGCCGCGCCGCCCTTTTTTTCTCGCGTGGGCGCGCAAACCCATACCCTCTGTAGAAAAGGCAAAAGTCCCCGCGCTCCACCCCGCCGGCGCGATTGCAAAGTCTATGGACAAACTGGCGGGCGTAAACTCCGCCACGGCCCCCGGCCTTTGGAATCGCCTACCCGATTGTGAAAAGGGCTTTGCAACTCCTCCGAACTGTGCTAAAATAGGCGATGCAGTGGGGCGTGGTGCAACTGGCAGCACGACTGACTCTGGATCAGTTAATTGAGGTTCGAATCCTTGCGCCCCAGCCAACCGCATGACCCCAGCAACGGCCTTATCCCGATGGTGGGACTAAGGCCGCTTTGCTGTTTACCACTGGATAGCTCAACAGGCGTGGGTCGTGGACATCACATCCGTCCGGCTATTGCGCGAGTTCGTGTATCTGGCCGTGATCATGGACGTCTTCACCCCCGCATCCGGGGTTGGCCAACCATATTGACACATTTCAGGCACCCAATACAGCGATCATCATGGCCGAGACGGGCGTGCCAACGCAGAACGGCTACGCTGAACGCCTGATGCGCACTATCCGCCGCGCGATACGCTGCCTCCATTATCTTTATTCAAAGGAGTAATCTGAATGCCAGAATACAGAGTCGCATTGGTAGCAACCGAGGGCATATTCCAAGGCCTCGCAAAACAGAATATGCTATTCCACAGTTGCATTGCTGAATTGATTGATAATGCCATTGCCGCGCAAAGGCCCGATACCAAGTTTCGAATAGATGCAATTTTTGTCCCCGGGGCAGCAGATGCAACAACTTTCGATCTATATCTAGCCGATAACTGCAAAGGCATGGACTTGAAAATCTTATCGAAGGCCTTACAGTTGGGCGAATCGGCCACCACAGAGAGCCGACTGAATGAACACGGATTTGGACTAAAAAACGCTCTTGCGACGCTGTCCGGTGGAAATGGTCCATGGAAGATTTGGAGCAAGATGGCTAACGGTACCACTGTTGTCTCAGTCGAGGGTCCTTTTCGGCCCGAAATGATCATCAGAGACGACGACACATTTCCGCAGGATGACTTTCTTCCACAAGACATTTCAACCTTGGTAAAGGTTTCACCTAAAGTGACATTTCTTCAAACCGTGCAAGGCAGAGGCGCGCCAACAGAAGACTTCGTACGCCTTAGGGATTGGCTTATTGAGCACCTAGGAGTTCTTTATCGAGGGTATCTTGAGCAGAATTCAGAAACCTTGGATACAAGTGGAGAAACTTTGGACACAAGTGGAGTAATAGTCGTCTCGATCAACACAATTCGACGGCAAGTACCGCCCGTCCAAGTGCCACTCGGCGATAAGAAAATTGAGTACATTGAAGTCACTGTCGGCGGCAAACTGTGGACTTTAGAATATCATTACGGCACTCTTGACGAAGTGAAACGAGACAAGCTCATACGTGGAAGCAAAGCCAAGTATTACTATCAGGGTAATCAAGCAACACAGGGCATAGATATCAGACTCGGCAAACGGACAATTGCAGCGAGGCAATTTGAGACAATATGGAAATCGGAGGATGGCAAGCAGCAGCTCAATAGGCACAACAATTTTAACGATTTTGTCGGTGAACTTTTGATACCTGAATTGCCACGCGGAATGTTAAGCACCATTAACAATAAGACCGACTTCAATTTGGATGATCCTGATTGGATGCAAATCTTCACTCGATTGAATGATTTTAGGCCCCAGCGAAACATTCGGGAGAAAACCGAATTAGAATTAAGAAAGAAATGGATCGCAATGCTGAAAGCAACTAACCCAGAAGACGTGATAGTTGACGATCGAAGCATATGGCCCACGGGCACACGCATAGATATTTACAGAAGAACACCTGAAAATAAGATCATCATCTACGAACTAAAAGTCGGAACAGGGACACCAATTCACCTGTACCAGCTAAAGATGTATTGGGACGGGCTCGTAATCACCACCAAGGAGCAACCAAAGGAAGCTATCCTTCTCGTAGAAGATTTTAACAATGACTTGGAAGAAATGGCCAATATGATGAACCAGTGCCCACCACCTGACAACACCAAGCCATACAATTTTAAGATCGAGCGACACAGAGATAAGAACCTGTAGGGCACGATCAGATGTTCAGACTCTAGATCAGTTAATTGAGGTTCGAATCCTTGCGCCCCAGCCAACCGCATGACCCCAGCAACGGCCTTATCCCCATGGTGGGACTAAGGCCGCTTTGCTGTTTGGCACTGAATAGCCGAAGAGGATAATCCATATGGCTCGGATTGCAATGTTAGTTGTCGCGCGAATTGGGGCGGCGCGGGCACACGGTGGATGTCTATACGCGCCGCGAGAACTCGGCGCGCGCGCAAATTGTGGAGATGGGCGAGAACGCGCGCGTGATCCACATCGGCGCCGGCCCCGAAGGGCCAGCCGACAAGAACCAATTGTTCCAATATTTGCCGGAGTTTGCGCAGGGCGTGCGGCGCTTTGCCCGCTCGAACGGACTGCGCTACGACCTGATCCACAGCCACTACTGGTTATCGGGATGGGTAGCGCGCGAACTGCGGGAAGCGTGGGGCGCGCCGGTCATTCAGATGTTCCACACACTGGGCCGGATGAAGCAGTTGGTCGCCAGCGACGGCGAGCCGCCCGAGCACGAGCGCCGCATCGCGGTCGAGGGCGAGATCATGCGCTGGGCTGACCGGGTTATCGCGGCCACCGAGCGCGATCAACAGCAGATGACCACGCTCTACGGCGCCGACTCGCTGAACATGCGGGTCATCCCCTGCGGGGTTGACCTGTCGCTGTTCCACCCCTACGACCCGGCCTTCGCGCGCCAAAGCATCGGCGTCGGCCCGGACATGAAGATGGTGCTCTTCGTCGGGCGGATGGAGCCGCTCAAGGGCATTGACGACCTCCTGCGCGCCATCGCGCGCATTATCCGCGACCACTCCTTGCCGTGCAAGAGCGTCGGCCTGATTCTCATCGGCGGCAGCGCCGAAGATCACCCCGATCAAATCTCGGCGGAGATGCAGCGCCTCCTGCGCCTGCGCGATGGGCTTGGGCTAAACGAAATGGTCACGTTCCTCGGCGCGCAAGGGCAAGAGCTTCTGCCGCTCTACTACTCTGCCGCCGATGTGCTCGTGATGCCGTCGCATTACGAGTCGTTCGGCATGGTGGCGCTGGAAGCGATGGCCTGCGCTACGCCGGTGGTCGCCTCCGATGTGGGCGGCCTGTCCTACACGGTCGAAGACGGCGTCACCGGGTTCCTCGTGCCAGAGCGAAACCCCGCGGCGCTGGCCGACCGCATCTGCGACATCCTCAACGACCAGCCGTTCCGCGACCAACTCGGCCAGCAGGCCCTGCAGGCCGCGCAACGCTATTCGTGGGGCCGCGTCGCCGGCCAGATCGAAGAGGTCTATCGAGAGGTATTGACTTCAAGCCTCCCGGCCATGGCCTCGTGTCGTTACGTCCCATCGCTGGCGACCGCCGAGATGGCCGTCTGTCACGGCGGCGATTGAGCGAGGCCATGCAAGTTACTATCCATTCGTCGGCCTCGATCTTTGAAACGCTCCACCCGGAGTGGAACCCGTTGCTCGGCCAATCCATCACGAACTCGTTTTTCCTGACCTGGGAGTTTCAGAAAACGTGGTGGGATCACTTTGGCGGCGGCCAACATTTGCAAGTCGTCAGCGCGCGCGACGAGGCGGGCAGGCTCATCGGGCTGGCTCCGCTCTATCTGACGCACAGCGAAGGGGAAGCGCATCACCTGCGTATTATCGGCGGGATTGACGTGGCGGACTACCTCGACTGGCTGGCCCTGCGCGGGCAGGAGCAGGCCATCCTCGCCGCGCTCTTTGCGGCCATCTGCGATCAGACGCCCTACCCCTGGACCCTGCTCGACCTGCGCCCACTGCCCGCCGCCACGCCCACGCGCGCCCTCTTGCCCGCGCTGGCCGAGGCGCGCGGCTTCCACGTCGCCGCCTGTCTGTCGGATGTGTGCCCGATTATCGAACTGCCGCCGACCTTCGAGGCGTATCTGGAATCGTTGGACAAGAAACAGCGCCACGAACTGCGCCGCAAGATGCGCAAGGCGCACAGCGACGCCGACGTGCGCTGGCATGTCGTCGGCGCAGACCATGACCTCGCGCGCGCGATGGACGACTTTATCGCCCTGCACCAGAGTTCGAGCGCGGGCAAAGATGACTTCATGACACCCCTGATGAAAGATTTCTTTCAGGCGCTGGCGCGCGCGGCCTATGACGCCGGTTGGCTGGAACTGGCCTTCGTCGAGTTCAACGGCCGCCCCGCCGCCACCTACCTCAACTTCGCTTACGATCGCAACACGCTCGTCTATAATTCGGGTTTCGATCCGCAGGCCTATTCGCTGCTCAGCCCCGGCATTGTCCTGTTGACGCATTTGATCGAGCGCGCGATTCAGAACGGGCACCAACGTTTCGACTTCCTGCGCGGCGACGAAGTCTATAAGTTCCGCATGGGCGCCAAGCCGACCGAGGTTCACCAACTGGCGATTAGCCGGACGTGAGGTTGAGCCATCGCGCGCCCCGCGAGGCTCAGAGTTCTTACCGCCGAGCGCAGAATCAATTGTTGATTTCAGATTTTAGATTTTTCGCGCAGCGTGCCAATCTAAAATCAAAAATCTAAGATCCCCAAATCTCTCGGCGTTCTCTGCGTTCTCGGCGGTGAAAATATGGATGACGTTAAGGAGGAGATGATGCCGCTTTACGAATATTTCTGCGTGGACTGCCGGAAGGTGTTTGAAGCCTTCCGGCCCATGCATCAGGCCGACGAGCCCATCCGCTGTCATCAATGCGAGGGCCTCCAGACGCGCCGCGCCCTATCGCTGTTCAACGCGCACGGCACCAGCCGGGGCAGTGCGGCGGCCGCGTCGGGCGGCGGGTGCGGCTGTGGCGGGGCTTGCGCCTGCGGCCACAGCCATAATTGATCGTCCCATCCGTCTCAAGACGCGCACCCAAGGTTGGGGCGAGCCGCGGCTCGCCCCAACCTATTTTGCGGCACAGAAAGGGCTGGTATGTCCGTTCTTCAAGCGGTGATTCTGGGTATTGTGCAGGGCCTCACCGAGTTTATCCCGGTCTCCTCGACCGCGCATCTGATCTTGGTTGAGTCGCTGATGGGGTTGAACCTGGAGGCCGATGCCGTGCTGGCGTTCAACGTGTTGATCCAACTCGGCACAGCGCTGGCGCTGATCGTCTATTTCTGGAGTGATTGGTGGGCTATCGCGCGCGCGCTCGCTGGCGGCCTCGCCGCGCGCCAGCCGTGGCGCGACGCCGACTCGCGGCTGGGGTGGCTGCTGGTCGTCGCCACGATCCCCGGCGCCGTGCTTGGCCTGCTGTTGAAGAAGCCCGTCGAACAACTGCACCAGAACGCGGCTTGGGTGGCCGTGATCCTGATGGCGGCGGCTCTCCTGCTCTTCGCCGCCGAGCGCGTCGGCGCGCGCGCCCGCTCGCTGACCACGTTGAAGTGGTTGGATGCCCTGTTGATTGGGAGCGCGCAGGCCATCGCGGTCATTCCCGGCGTCTCGCGCTCTGCGGCCACCATCTCGATGGGGCTGGTTCGCAACTTTGAGCGGCCGGCGGCGGCGCGGTTTAGCTTCCTCATGTCGGCGCCCATTCTGCTGGCGGCCGGGCTTTACGAGGCGCGCGACCTGCTGAAACTGCCCAACCTGAACGCCTACCTCGCGCCGCTGGCGGTTGGATTTGTCGTCGCGGCGGTCGTGGGGTTCCTGGCCATCCGCTGGCTGTTGGCGTACCTGTCCACGCGCTCGTTGAACGCCTTTGGTTGGTATCGGATTGCGGCGGGCGCGTTCTTCCTCGTCGTGGTTTTCCTCAGCGGAAGGTAACGGACGAGCCGGGCGGCGCATAACGCAGATTCGTAGGGGCGAAGCTGCGCGTGGACACCACCACTTTGCAAGACGGCTACCTTACGCGCGGCTTCGCCCCTACCCGCACCATCTCACCTCTCCGCCGTTTCGGCGTTATACCCCGCTGGGCGGGATCAAAGGCCAGCAGATTTCAGCCACGCCAACAGCGCGCGGTTAAATGCCTCCGGCTTCTCCAGCGCCACGAGGTGCCCGGCGTCGGGGATGATCTCAAGCCGCGCGCCCTTGATGGCTTCCGCGAGTTTGTGCGACTCCGCGGGCGGGATGATGACATCGTCCGCGCCGGTGACGACAAGCGTCGGCGCGACGATCTGCGCCAGCAGTTCCGTCGAATCGGGGCGCTCGGCCATGCCGTGCAGGGCCGCGATGACCCCTTGCGGGCGCGACGCGGCCATGATCTGGCGCACGCGCGCGGCCATCTGCGCGTCGGTATTCTTGGCGGAGAGCATCCGCGGGGCCATGGCATCCACCACCACAGCCGAGCCTTGCGCCTGCACTTTCTCGGCGGTGGCGCGCCGCCCGGCGGCTGCTTCGGGCGAGTCGGCCCCGGCCTTCGTGCCGACCAAGACCAGACCGCGCAATCGGTCCGGGTAGTGCCGCGCGAAGGCCAGCGCCACATAGCCGCCCATCGAGTGACCGGCGAGCACCACCGGCCCGCTGTTTAATTGCGCCAGCAGGGCGTGGATATCGGCGGCAAACTGCGCCATGGTGTGAACGGTTCCGGCGCCCTCGCTCTCGCCGAGGCCGCGCAGGTCAGGCGCAATCACGCGATAATTCGCTTGCAGAGCGTCCACCTGCTTCTGCCACGTCGCCCGGCTCAACGGGAAGCCGTGAATAAAGACCAGCGGCGTTCCGCGCCCCTCGTCGCTGTACGCCAGTTTGATGTCGCCGACGGTTGCTTGCATCGAAAT